>CAYXDZ010000583.1:0-2395 GCA_964463815.1 uncultured Verrucomicrobiota bacterium
TCCGGTTCAACCCGGCCGGCGCGCCCGGACTTCAACAGGTTCACCAAACTGCGGCCGGTCATCGCTTCCGGCACCGGCACGCCGCCCAGTTCCAGGAACGTTGGCGCGAGGTCGGTGAGACTCACCAGGTCATCCACCACGCGACCGCCCTTCGCGCCGCCCCAGCGGATGGCCAGCGGCACGGAGCTACCAAAATCGTAGAGGTTGCACTTGCCGTGGGGGAAACCCGGCGCGCCGTGATCGCCGCTCACCACGACCAGCGTGTTGTCCAGTTCTCCAATGGCCTCCAGTCTCGCGAGCAGCAACCCCAGCGCGTGATCGAACGCCATGACTTCGCCAAAATAATCCGCCAGATCCTCGCGGACCTCGGGCACGTCGGGGAGATACGGTGGCATTTTGCCCTTCAGCCGTTCGGGATCGAGCCCCCACAACGTCTTGCCCGAGCCCTTGACCCACTTGCGATGCACGTTGACCGGGCCGAACCAGTAACAAAACGGCTGGCCCGGCTTCCGGTCGGCGAGGAACGCGTCGAAGTTGCCGCGCACCTCGGCGTAAAGTTCCTCTTTCGCCGCCGCGACGCTTTTCCCCTCGGCGACCATCCGCGTCACGTGCTGCGAAAACTGGTTGAAGCGCCGGCCCGCCGTCTCGTATGCGTGCCGTTGACCGTCGAATGGCGCGTCGTTGGGCTGGCCCGGACTCCACACCTTGAAGCTCTTGCCCGGGTGATAACCCGCGTCGCGCAGCAGCAACGGGAAGGCCGGCTGGCTGCCGTCCCACACCGCGCCTTGCAGAATCGCCGACCGGCCGGTGCGCCAGAAGTGCTGGCCGCTCAGCAGGGCGCTCCGGCACGGCGTGCAGCTCGGGGACGACACGAACGCCTTGCGAAACAACACGCCCTCGCTTGCCACACGGTCGAAGTTGGGCGTTTGCAATAGATCGTTCACCGTGCCGGGTCCGTCGATCCGCGCGTAGGCACTGGCGTGGCGTCCCCAGTCGTCGGCAAACGCGAACAAGATGTTCGGCCGTCGGGCTTCGGCCGCGTGAACGGAAGGCGCGACACCAAGGACCAGCCATGAGAGCACGAGCCAGCCGGAGAGTTGACGGAGGTTCATGGCGGGAGCTTAGGCAGATTGCGGCAGGATGAAAACCCGCAATCGAGGCTTTTGAAGTCCTCGGTGCGATCGGTTGGACGTGGAACGTATGTTCACCGGCCCGAACAGGAGAGTTGGTGCCGGCCGAGCATTCGGGAGGACTTACGAACACGGAGATTCCGACCGGCAAGCTCACTTGGCGGATGCAGCGCATCCGCCCCGGACGGATAACCTGGAAGCCGATGAACTGAGCGCAGCCCCGGGCCCGGTGGCCGGTGCTCGCACCGTTGGCGCGCCGCCGCTGGTGCCTTCCCCTTCCCGGGGAGCAGAGCGTGTAGCCCGGTTTCACCGGATTCTCTTCCTGAGCCGGGCCGGGAGGGGAGGCGCTTTCGGCCGCCGATCCGTCCTGAATCTCAAAATCCAGCCGGCGGTCCAGCACGTTGGTCCGTTGCTGAAGTTAAGCGCCTGTTATTGAAACAGCTTCGGCGCGAACTCGTGGAGATACTCCCGCCACTTGTCCCACGTGTGCGCGCCGTCGGTCTCGTCGTAAATCACGTTGAACTGGTGCTTCTTGAACATTTCGACGGTCCCCCGAGTGGTTTCGACTAGGAAGTCATCCTTGCCGGTGGCGAACCAGAAGTGCTTCAACCCTTCCTTCAACTTCGCGTCATCCAGGATGGCCTTGTGTTGTTCCTCGAAGCTCGGTCCCTGCGGTTGCCCGCCCGGACCGCCGCCTGCAATCCCGAAGATGCCCGAGCTGAAAACGCCGAGATAAGCGAACTTGTCGAGGTGGGGAATGCCGATGTGCAGCGTGTGCGCGCCCCCCATCGACAGCCCGGCGATCGCGCGATGCGCCCGGTCGGTGTGAACGCGATATCGCTGCTCCACCAGCGGCATGATGTCGGTGACAAATTCGGCCTCAAAATCGCCGAACATCCCGCCCCCACCGCCGCCGAAACTGAACGGACCCGTGTGGCCGTTGGGCATCACCATGACCATCGGCTTTGCTTTGCCGTCGGCGATCAGGTTGTCGAGGATGATGCCCGCGCGGCCGACGGTGCTCCACGAGTCGTCCGAATCGAACGCGCCGTGCAGCAGGTAGAAGATTGGATACTTGCCGGTGCCCGCCTCGTATCCGGGCGGCGTGTAAACGTGGAGCCGCCGGAACTTGTTGAGCTTCGTGGACCAGTAAGTCACCTCGGCCACCGCGCCGTGCGGGACGTTCTTCAGGTCGAGCCAGTCGGCACCCGGCACATCGACGAGGCTCCAGCTGGCGGAATTGGATTCACTCGTTAGCCGGTTGC
>CAYXDZ010000584.1:0-2374 GCA_964463815.1 uncultured Verrucomicrobiota bacterium
CGCTCCACAACGACCCGTTGATCCGCCGCCGGGTGCGCAGCCTGCTCAAACACCTGCACCGGGCGGAGGCCGACGAGCGGTTCACCACTTTTTGCAAGCATCACGGCGAGGAATTCGACCTGGAACAGGCCATCTGGCTGATTGCCCAGACGCGCGATCCGGAGATCAATGTGGAGGCTTACCGGGCGCTGCTCGATGAATGGGCGGGGCGTTTGCGGGAGGCGCTGCGGCCCTATCGCAAGGGGGAATCGCAGCTCGCGGTGATGAACGAATTCCTTTTCGGCGAACTCGGTTTCCGGGGCAACGAGCAAAACTACTACGATCCAGCCAACAGCTATTTTAACCGCGTGATCGACCGGCGCACCGGCAACCCGATCAGTCTGTGCCTGCTCTTCATGCTCTTGGGCCGCCGGTTGGAGATGCCGATCGCGGGCATCGGGTTTCCCGGCCATTTTCTCTGTCGCTATCAAACCAGCCAGGAGGAGCACTACATCGACGCCTTCAACCAGGGCAAGTTGCTGAGCAAGGCGCAGTGCATGCAATACCTCAAACGCAACGGTCTCGGTGTGCGGGAAGGTTATCTTGTGCCGATCAGCGCCCGCCGCGTGCTGCTCCGCATCTGCGCGAATCTGCACCAAGTTTACCTCCAGAACTCGGAAAATGAAGAGGCCGCCCGGGTGCAACGCTACTTGCTGGCCCTGGCCAGGTGAGGGCGAGTAGCGAGTTCCAAGTTCCAAGTTTTAGGCACCTCTCGCCGCCTGCGCGGACTCGGCAACTGCCTTGGAGCTTGGATTGGGCTCTGGAGCTTTTCGCAGCCGCTATTCCTCGTCGAACTTCCGCTCGATCAATCCTTCAATCGCGTCCAGCGCCGTCGCTCCATCCGCACCTTCGGCGATCACGGTCAGCTTGCTGCCCGGTCCGGCGGCCAACATCATCAGGCCCATGATGCTCTTGCCATTCACGCGCTCGCCGTCCTTTTCCACGAAGATGTCGCACGCGAACTTGTTGGCCGTCTTGACGAACATGGCAGCGGGCCGGGCGTGAATGCCCAGCTTGTTCAACACGGTCAACTCCCGTGTAGTGTCATCGTCACTGGCTTTGCGAGCGGCGCTCATCCGCGCGCAGTATTCTTGAGTTCCCCGCTGGTTGGCAACCGTCTTTTGGTGACGAACCGGTGGAATTGCGTTTGCGGGTGCCGCCGGCAGCGGATATAACGCGCGCGTGCCCGATCAGCCGGTCCCGACCATCAACGCCGCCACCCGCTACTGCGCCGTTTACGGACATCCCGTTCGCCATTCGGCCTCGCCCGCCATGCACAACGCCGCGCTGGCGCACCTCGGGCTCAACTGGCGCTACGTCGCCTGTGATGTCGATCCCGCCCAACTCGCACCCGCGATCCGCGGCGCGCAAGCGATGGGCTTCGTCGGCCTCAACCTCACGGTGCCGCACAAAATCCTGGCGCTGGACATGGTGGACTTTGTGGACCCGGCGGCGCTGCGCTGGGGCGCGGTGAACACCATCCGCTTCGAGGGCCGCACCGGCGATGGTGACTGGCTGCCGCTGGCGCTTTTCAATGATGGCAATCCTCCGCAAACCCGCAGCGCCGGTTTCAACACCGATGCGGATGCGATCATCCGGGCAATCCGTGAAGACCTCGGGCTGGACCTCAAAGGCCGCCGCGTGCTCATTCTGGGTGCGGGCGGCGCGGGCCGGGCGGCCGCTTTGCGCATTGCCGATGAGCAACCGGCGGGCATGGTCTTGATCAACCGCACCCGCGCCAAGGCGGAGGATCTGGCGGGTGAAATCCGCAAGGCACAGCCGGGCATCAAACTGGACACCGATTACCCGGGTGAACCGGCGGATCTCGTCCTGAACGCCACCTCCCTCGGACTCAAGCTCCGCGATCCCCTGCCGATCAATGACGACTGGCTGCGCGCCCATCCGCCGGCCCACGCCTACGACATGATTTATCGTCCGGCCGAAACCCCCTTCCTCAAAGCCGCCCGGGAACTCGGTGCGCGCACCGCCAACGGGCTGGGGATGTTGCTGCACCAGGGCGCGGACGCTTTGGAAATCTGGACGGGACAGGTCGCACCGCGCGAAAAAATGCGGCTTGCCCTGGAACGTTTCCTCAAGGGATGAACAACACTTTCGACCCCGCAATCTGGGCCGCGGTTCCCTTCCACTTCTGGTCGGTCGTGTTCTTTGCGTTTGGTTGTCTGGTCGGCAGTTTTCTTAACGTCTGCATTCACCGGCTGCCGCTGGAGCAAAGCGTCGTCTCGCCACCGTCCCACTGCCCGCACTGCAAGTACTCGATCCCGTGGTATCTCAATGTGCCGTTGTTCACCTGGCTGTGGTTGCGCGGCAAGTGTGC
>CAYXDZ010000585.1:0-2363 GCA_964463815.1 uncultured Verrucomicrobiota bacterium
CGGAAGTAACGCGCCTTGGACTCGTTCATAACCCGCCGTATTGGGAACGCCTGGTTTATAGACCGGAAGGCGCGGCGGGCGCAATGGATTTGCTGGGAAGCGGCGGGCGGCAATGGCGCGGCGGCGAACATTGAGGATTTGGACCGGCCCGGAGGCATTTCGTTCCGGCCTGCCGCGCAACAAAAAAACGGGCGCCCCTTCCGGAGCGCCCGCCAACCCAAACAACCAAACTTAACCCTCCTCTGCGCCTTTTCCTGCGGCGCACTTTAGAGCCCAAACTCAGGTCAAGCTTCCGGCTTGGTTCCGGTCACTCAACTGATGCTCCATCCGACCCGCGGGCCGGCATAACGTTCAAACAATTCTCGGCGTTGGGTTGAAACATGAGCATTGGCGGCGGCCGGCGGTTGTTGGCGGCCGGGTTTGCCGGAGCCTGCCTCCCGTGGTGAAAATCCGTTTGCGCGCCTGCTTCAAGCCGTGTTACCCAGTTTGGAGTCAGTCTGAACCATATCAACTCCATGACCACAACTACCTCGGATACCAACGAAAAGCCGGCGAGGGAGTCCCGCGGCGGCAGCGGCGAAACCGTGGTGGGGTTTGCCATTCTGGGCTGCCTCCTGGCAGGCGGCGCGGGCATTTTCAAGGCGCTCCTCATGCCGACCGGTCTCGACGTCCTCTGGTGCCTGCTGGGTTCCACGGCGGCCTTCGGGACGTTGTTTTACGTGTACTTTCGGCTCCGGTGAGTTTGCCTGACCCGCCTGAAAACCCGGCTTGACCGGTCTGGCCGGCCTCATTAGTTTCCGCCTCTGTGAAAAGCAACCTGCGGCAAGCAACCGTCGAAGTCGTCCTGGTAGTAACCGGGGCCGCCGCGGGCGCTTGTCGAGCTTGAGTTGAATTTCGACAAAAACCCACGGCTGGCAACGGCTGTGGGTTTTTTCCTTTTACCCCGGCCGGCCGCCGCCAAAGAAAGAGCAGACCATGAGCAAGACCAACGAAAAATCACCGCGAAAATCCCGCGCCACCGAATCCCCCGCCAAGGCGGAGGTCGGGCCGGCCATGCTGGGCAGCGAGATCCTCGTCGCCGCCCTCGAACGCGAAGGTGTCGATACAATCTTTGCCTATCCCGGCGGCGCGAGCATGGAGTTCCACCAGGCGCTGACGCGCTCGAAAAAAATCCGCACCATCCTGCCGCGCCACGAGCAGGGCGGGGTGTTTGCCGCCGGCGGCTACGCGCGGGCGACGGGCCGGGCCGGCGTGTGCATGGCCACCAGCGGTCCCGGCGCCACGAACCTCGTCTCCGGCATCGCCGACGCCTTCATGGATTCGATTCCGTTGGTGTCGATCACCGGCCAGGTGCCGCAGGCGATGATCGGCAAGGGCGCGTTTCAGGAGACCGATTTCTTCGGAATGACGCTGCCGGTGGTGAAACACAGCTTCCTCATCACGGACATTCACGACATTCCGCGCGTCGTCAAAGAGGCGTTTTATATCGCGCAGACGGGGCGTCCGGGACCGGTGGTGATTGACGTGCCGAAGAACATCCAGCAACAGCGCGCCCAGCCGGTCTGGCCGAAGGAACCCAACATCCGCGGCTATAATCCGGACAAAAAGGCCAGCGAGATCGCGTTGAACGAGATCATCGGGCTGATCGAGAAATCCGAGCGGCCGGTGCTGTATTGCGGCGGCGGCGTGATCAGCGGCAATGCTTCCGAGGCGTTGCGCGAGTTCGCCGAGGCGACCGGCATTCCGGTGACCACCACGATCATGGGCTGCGGCGCTTTCCCCGAGACCCATGACTTGTCGCTTCGCTGGTTGGGCATGCACGGCTCGGCCTACGCGAACTGGGCGGTGAGCGGCGAATACCGCAAGCGCAAGGTCGGCGGCGAGGAGATCACCGAGTTGGTCGCGCCCGGCGCGGACCTGCTGCTCGCGTTTGGCGTGCGGTTCGATGATCGCGTGACCGGCAAGGTCGAAAAGTTCTGCGAGACCGGCACCATCGTCCACATCGATGTTGATCCATCGGAGATCAACAAGAACAAGCCGGCCAATCTGCCGATCGTGAGCGACATCAAGTTCGCCCTGGAGCGTTTGTGCGACATGATCCGCGAGCGCAAGATCGAGAAGCAGTTCACCGCCTGGCGCGAGCAGATCGCCACCTGGAAGAAAAAGGCACCCTTCCGCCACGGAGTGACCGAGGAAGTGCTCCGGTCACAACACATGCTGGATCACATGGCCGGCAAGACCAAGGAAGTGATCCTGCCGCAGGAAGTGATCGAGCTGCTCTACGAATTGACGAAGGGCGAGGCCATCCTGACGACCGGTGTCGGCCAGCATCAGATGTGGGCCGGGCAGTGGTACAAGTACAA
>CAYXDZ010000586.1:0-2348 GCA_964463815.1 uncultured Verrucomicrobiota bacterium
CGTGAAGTTTGCCGGCAAAACTCCCAAAGCTGTTTCGCGGCAGCCAGCCGTCATGGTCGTCGGCGTAGAGTTGCCAGGCCAGTTGGAGCTGGCGCAGGTTGTTGACGCATTCGATTTTCCGGCCCTGCTCCTTCGCGTTGCTCAAAGAAGGAAGCAACAACGCGGCGAGCACGCCGATGATCGCAATGACGACGAGCAACTCGATGAGCGTGAACCCTCGGCCCACTGAGCTGCTTGCGCTTTTCATACGATGCATTTTGGAAAGGCTCCGGAGCCGCCAACCGGCGACCCCGGAGCGGTGGGTTCATTCGTTCGGCCGCAGGATAAACCCGCGATACGACCAGCCGCTGTTCAAGCCCCAGCCCACAATCCATTCCCGGTCGTTGACCGCTCTGGCCTCGTTTAGGGATTGGTACGTGATGCCGGAAGTGGCGTTGTTCAGGTCGGCGACTCCCGCCAGACCGCCCACCGCCACCGAAGCCCGCGCATAGCCGTTCACGTAGCAGTAGCCCACGATCAAGTTGTTATTGTTGATGTCCTCACCGGAGCCATAGGTGGCCCCCGGCAACAGCCCCACCTCCTGCATGGGCTGGTTGAAGGGCTTGTAGAAGATGCGCGCCACCCCGCTCGCATTGTCCGCCGCGCCGGTCACCGCTTCCGCGTCGTTGATCCCGTGGCCGGCACTGTAGGTGCCGCCGGATAGGGTGCCCAGGTTGTGACTGGCTTGGATAATGCCGTCCGTGCCGGTTAGGAAGGCCCGGTATTCACCGTTACCGATTTGCGAGGAACCGGTGATGCGGCCCGAGCTGCTCACCGCACTGGCGGTGCTGGCGAAGCTGTCGCCATCACCAGCCAAGGTGAGGATGTCGGTGGGGGTTGTCCCGCCTCCGTTCCACATGACACCGCGTGACACGCCGCTTGGGTTGTAAGAATACCCCACCATGCGGGTGCTCGTGGTATTGTCATTGACCGCCACCGCCCCGCTCTGGCCCCCCAGGCCATTGAGGAGCATCTGGCCCCCGTTCGGCGCTGACGGGTGGTAAAAGTAAGCCTGTGCTGGGCTGGTTTGGCTCGTATATCCCACGATATAGCCGTTCGTGCTCGCTCCGTACGCCACCGTGTCGTAAGGAATGTTTAGAAACAGCCCGAACCACCAGTACACACCCGGCACCACTTGGGCCGCCTCATAAACACCGGTGTTGCTGTGGGCACCGCCCACCACGCGGCCGTCCTCGCTGATGCCCTCGGCGATGCTGTAAGCGCCGCCCAGGGTGTCGAGTTCCATGAACCGCCAGGTCTTGCCGGCGCGGTTGTTGCGGCTGAAGCCCCGGCCCCACATCGGCCAGTCGCTGAAGGCCGGCCGGCCGTCACCTTTCAGGGCAATCAGGTCGCCGTTGGTGGTGCCGGCAGTGCGCAACATGTAGATGCGTCCTCTGCGGTCCATGACCGGCGCGGTTTGCCCCCAGTTGCCGCTGTAGGTTTCCGTCCACGCCACGCTGCCGTTGGGATTGAAGCATCTAAAGATGGCCGTGCTGCCACCATCGTAGGCGGCATAGACCTTGCCCGTTACATCAATGAGGGGCGCTCCCTTCACCGGGTTGGTAGTCGCGGCGAACAGCGTCACCGCCTGGGTGGTGGGATGCACTTTGTAAACGCCATAACTGAAATTGCCTTGAATGTCACTCATCACGCCGCCCAAATAGAGGGTGCCATCGACTCCGAGCACTGGCGAGGTGCTGGGTTGAAAGGTCAGGTTGGCCGTCCACAGGTGGGCTCCCGTATTGCCGTTGAGCTTGTGCAACTTGTAGGTGCTGCTGCCCACCTTGGTGGTCACGTAGATGGAATTGTCACTGCCCAAAGCGAGGTGTTGGATAGCGGACTCGCTGGTTCCGCCCGGAAAGCTCCAAGGCGTCCACGCCTGGCTGGTTGCGTGCGTGCCGTTGGCGTATTGCTTCAGCCGGAGCGCATAGATGCGGCCAATTTGGGAGGATGGGTTCTCCGCCCAATAGACAAGTTGATTGGTATAGGCACCATTTCCATCAGTACCATACGAAGGCGTCGAGACCGCCGGCATGGTCGCGATCTTGCGCGTTCCGCTCGGGACCGTCAGGGAAAATTTATATCCGTAACTCGATCCGGAACGGCCAAAGGCGGCCAAACAGTCGTGGTAGACGTAGAAGGCCCAATCGTTGACATCGATGGCCGGGGCTCCGATCAAGATCTTGGGCGTGCTCATTTCATAATCGAAGGCGACAGCACCGTCAGGTTTGATGGCATAAATCCGGTTGGAAATGGTGATGCCTCCAGGCACTTCCTTGTAAAAAGAAATCGCCGTCCAGATGGTGCCG
>CAYXDZ010000587.1:0-2335 GCA_964463815.1 uncultured Verrucomicrobiota bacterium
TGCGGCCGCTTTTCTTCGCGGACTATTTTTCCGGTCAGGCCGCTCCCGGTGGTTTTTATTTCTGGGAGCGGTGGCACCGGACGACGACCGCGCTGCACGCGGCCACGCGCGACCTCCGTCATCCGCTGCGCGCCCGACAGCGCCGCGAGCGGAATCAGCAGCGCCCGGACTACCCGGACGCCGGTGCTTTGTAAGGAGCGATTCGGCAGCGTATTCGCCTGCCACTTTCGTCCCATTGTGGTCTGCAAGGCCGGCTCCAAAATGGGTCGCAGATGAACGCATTATGGATTATCACCGCGAGCCTCCTGGCCGGCCTGTCCCTGCTCGCGCAACCGGTCGATTACGCGGTGGATCAGGCGCATGACCAGTTGGATGCAGTCGAGGGCATTCATTCGTTGATCGCTTATCCGACCATCACCCAGGAATTCACCCCCACGCATCGTGCGCTGAACGTCGTCGAGGTCTACACGCGCGACTGGAGTTTTCCGGCGGTCAACGGTATCGGCGGGACGCTGCAGGTCACGGTTCGCGAGGACACCACCAACGGGACCTTGCTCGCCGTAAGTGAACCGCTGGAACTGCCCGACGGCTGGGAAGGGCTCTCCCGTTTTAATTTCCCGGAACTGGTCTGGCTGACACCGGGAAACCGTTACGCGATCGAGGTGCGTCTGCTGGCCGGCAACAACTGGGGCGTGGACAGTTATGGTCAGTTTGCTCCCCCGTACGCGGGCGGCCGTTATTTCGTCGGCCCGCATCTCGTGACGGGCGCGGACATGTGGTTCCGCACCGGCGTCCGGCCACCGGCCACAGAGCTTAAAATGGAGAGTGAACGAGTGATCGCCTGGCCGGGTATTCGGCCGCTGCCGTACCGCGTGTGGCTGAGCACCACCCTCACGAACTGGCAGCTTGCCGGAATCATCCAGTCCACCGCGGACACCTATCGCTTCACGAATGCGGTGAGCACCGCGCCGCAGGTGTTTTTCAAGGTCAGTCAGCCCTGAACCAGTGCCGCCCTGCCGGTTGGAAGCGCGGAGTCGCGGCTGCTGACGACCCGCCAAGCCCACCTCCGGACGGCCGGTTCAAGTTCCGGGCAAACGATAGGGCCGAAAAGCCTTCGACATCGCCCGCGTTTGACTTTAAGAACTTGAGCCGCAATGGCTGCCGGGGTTCCCAAGCGAAAACGTGTCTTGTTCGTTGATGACGAACCGGCCTTCCTTGAAACCATCGCCGCCGTCATCGAGAGCACCCAGGGAGAGCTGTGGGAACCCTATTTTGCCGAGTCCGCCGGGAAGGCATTGTCGATCCTTCAGGAACAGCCCATGAACCTGGTCGTGATCGACATCGAGATGCCGGTGATCGACGGCCTGCAGTTCCTCAGTCTCGTTCATCGCAAGCATCCCAATTTGTCCAAGGTCGTGCTCACCGGCTACGCGACCGAGCAGCATCGCGCGGCCTGTTTGAGCGGCGGCGCAGAACTGTTCCTGGAAAAGCCGCGCACACCACAGGACTTGCAGAGCATTCTGGCCACCCTGCATGAACTGGCCCGGCTCCAGCCCGAGGAAGGATTTCGCGGCGTGCTCCGGCGCGTCGGCTTGACGGACATCATCCAGATGGAGTGCCTGAGCCGGCATTCGGTGGTGCTCTACGTGAGCACGCAGGCCGGGCACGGGGAAATCTTCATCAAGGACGGGTCGATCATCCACGCGCAAACGGGGGAACTGACCGGGGAACCGGCGTTCAATCACGTGCTGGGATTGAAGGGCGGCGAGTTTGATCTGCGACCTTACGTCGACCCGCCCGCGCAAACGATCGAAGGGCAATGGGAATTCCTCCTGATGGAAGCCGCCCGGCAGGTCGATGAGCAGGCTGAAGCATCAGCAAACGACGCGGCCGCCTCCACGACGGCCCCGATCTCAAGCGCCGCCGACAAACCCGCACATCAAGTCAGCCTGGCCGACAGCCGGACTTGTTCAAAGCGCCGGCCGCGGCCCCACGAGAGGCAACCGCGAAGAGTGCATCGGTTTCCCTCCCCGTCGCGGCCGACGAGGATGAGCGGCCCACGCGGGTGGATGAAATGCTGATCTGTTCACCGCAAGGGGACGTGATCTACGAATGGCAATGCCCGGACGCCGGCGGGCGCATCAACTTCCTGGAGTTCCTCTCACAAAAGAGCCGGCAGTTCAGTCCCGCGCTTGGCTTTGGCGCGTTTGACCGGCTGGAAGTGTTGACCCCACAGGCGAAGGTGGTGGCGCAGTTGCAGGCGGACTGCGGAGTGTTTGTCCGAACAATAAAGGGTATAGCGGAGGCGAGGAACGAGTCTCCGACTATGCCCCCT
>CAYXDZ010000588.1:0-2329 GCA_964463815.1 uncultured Verrucomicrobiota bacterium
GCCGCTTCCTTGTCGTCCATCCACGGTCCCGGTCCCGACCAGGCCAGCTCGCACCGGAAGAGCTGCTTTTCCCGCAGTCGCGAGGGCACGTAGGCGGGGGCCGGCCAGTCCGCGGGAAAGCCGCCCGAGGACAGTGTGACCCGGCCGCGTGATGCACCACAGAGCAGCGCCACCTGCCAGACGGTGAAGGCCACCCAGCGGGATTCCAGCGCCACTTCGCCGGCGAGATCGCCGCGCACGTCCACGACCCACCCCCCGGTGAGCGGGTTCAACGTGTCCAGACTGCGCACGCACTCGGTGAGTGAGTGCGGCACGGTGCGCAACCGCATTTCCTGCCGGAACCGGGCAAAGCGGTCGATCAACGTGCCGGCGTTGGCAGACGAGTTTTTGATCCGCTCAATCACCTTGCCGAGACGCTCGGGATTGTTGCGAACCATCTCCAGCACCTGGGCGTTGCCGGCGAGAATGGTGAGCTGATTGGAGAGGTCGTGGATCAGCCGCACCATCAACACACCCATCATTTCCATGGGTGGCAGACCGGCGGCGTGTTTGCGGGGTTCGCCCTCGAAGGGTTGACTGGCCGGCGTGCTCATACGGCGGCGGCGGCCCGGGATTTTTCCTCTTCCTCGCGGGCGCGGCACAAGTCCCACCAATGGCTGAGCCGCGGTCGGAGCCGCAGGGCGTCGAGATAATCGAGATCCAGCAGTTCGGCCGCGTGACTCAGGCTGCTGGCGTGCGCCAGCCCGTTCGCCAGATGCACGGCCGTCAAGGGCGTGAAGCGGCGCGAATTCTGCCGGGCCGGGTGATGGTGGAGCATCACCGCTTCGACCACCGGCAGGGGCAGGCCCCAGACACACATGAGCCAGCCGCCCACTTCCGAGTGCGTGGCGCCAAACTGCTGTTGCTCGGCCAGCCACACGCTGACCTTGTGGACGCGTGCGTGGAATTGCGATTCGTTGAACTTCCGCGGCAGGTTGGCGGCGATGGCCACCTTGCCGATGTCGTGCAACAGACCCGAGGTGACCGACAGGCGGATGGTCTCCTCGTCCATCGACTCGGCCTCGGCGATCCAGCCGGCCAGCTTGCTCACCCGACGGGAATGTTCCCAAAGTGTCAGCGGGGAAAAACCGGAGCTCTGCACGGCGTTAAAGTGCGAGTACTGATGCGCCAGGCGCAGCAATCCCTTGATGGTATCGAGTCCCTGACCGGCAAACGCGGCCATTGGATCGGACTGATCGAGCGGGTCGCCGTAAGCCGCGGAATTCACCAGTTGCAGAAGCTTCGCGGTCATCGCCGGGTCGCGCGCCAGGAGATCGGCGACGATTTCGCGGCGGGGTTCGGAAAGCTCCAGCTCGGCGGCCAGTTCGTTGTAGCTGCTCGGCGGGCTGGGCAGCTTGGGCAACTTGCCGGCGATCTCCTGCACGTTGAGGCTCGGGAGCCAGGCGTCGAGTTTCTGCATCCGGTCGAGCACCAGTTCCAGGCGGCGGGCGACACACGGCTTGGTCAGAAACTGATGCACGCCGCCAACGCAGCGGAGCAGCGATTGAAGATCACCGGGGTCGGCCAGAAGGATGCGCTGCGCCCGAATCTGCTGGCGCGCGACCTGGTTGAGCACCTGCACACCGGTCATATCCTCCAGTCGCAAATCCGTGATCACCGCGTGACAGGTGTACTCCGCCAGGTAATCGAGCGCGTCGAGTCCGGACTCGGCCAGATACGCGTCCCAGTAGCCGCCATTGCGCCCGATGAATTCCAGCTTGAGGCTGGCCACCTCGGGAGTGTTGCCCGCCACAAACAGAATGCGTTTCTTGCGATGTTCCATGCGGTTGCGCGGCTTGATTGTTACGCGGCGACTCGCTGTTCAACCATCCCGTAATTTCCGAAATTCCTCGAACACCTGTTCGGCGGCGGCGGTGTTGAACCGCCCGCCCGGCTCGCGACCCACGATTAAACCCAGCATCAGACCGTCGGCCCGGCGGAGGCAATACACCAGGACGCGCTCGAATATCCAGCGCATTTGCTGGGGCGGCAGGCGGTGGTGCGCGCTTACGTCCGCCGCGTCCGCCAGATGCCGCCAGACCGCCGCGAGCGCCGCCTCCGTCAACTCCGGCGACTGCGAGCGCGAGAGCACCCGGCGGTTGGGCGCGAGCACGGCCGCCGCACGCACCTCCCCCAGGCGTACCGCCTGATCCAGCAGGTTGTTCCACACGATGCTCATCACCGGGTCAGGCGCAACGGCGGCAGTTCCTCGTCCGCAGTGGTTGGTTCAAACTTGCTGGTTCGGACAAACACTCCGCAGTCCGCCTGCAACTGCGCCACCACCTTCGCC
>CAYXDZ010000589.1:0-2323 GCA_964463815.1 uncultured Verrucomicrobiota bacterium
ACACATCAACGATGGTCGCCGAGTAACCGGCCCCGGAATTCCGCACCGGATAGGCACGAACCGTGCGCGGACCGGCATCGCAATGAATCATCTGGTTGCGGAACACCGCCGGCAGCAGCGCCCCCTCATAGATAATCATGCCCGTCGGTGAACCCGCGCCGGTCTGAAGCAGATTTGGCACGACGCCCGGGTCGTTCAAGTGCCAGTGCTGCAGCGGAATCTCATTTTCCATGTTGGTGCGCTTCTGATTCCAGGCGGCACCCGTCTTCTCGTCCTTGTAGCCGTAATTGCCAAATTCCATGACGTAATTGATGCGCACGGCCTGGTTGCCGTCGTCATCATTGTCCGACTGCCAGAGCGTGCCGAAGGAATCCACCGCGACCTCGAAGTTGTTGCGGAAGTTCCAGCCCAGCGTCTCCAGTTCCGAGCCATCGGGGTTGCAACGAAAGACCAACCCCTGTTGATACGGCTGGCGGTCGCCGTTCACCTGGTTGCCGGCCTGGTCCACCACGAAGTCCCGGCCATCGCCGGTCTTCAATTGTTTGCCGTCATTGCCGATGTTGAAATACAGCTTGCCGTCCGGTCCGAACTGAAACGCGTGCGCCCCGTGATCGTGGTCCACGCCGCCGATGCCGCTGAACAGGATCTTCGGCGGACCATCCGCCACGTCATCGCCGTTCTTGTCCTCGAAGATCAAAATGTTTGGCGAACAGGAGACAATCACGCGGTCGCCCAGCACGCAGATGCCGAGCGCGGAGTTCACGTCGTTGCCCTGGTAAAACACCTTGGCTTTATCCGCCGTGCCATCGCCGTTGGTGTCTTCCAGAATGACGATGCGATCGCCCTCGGGGCGCAGCTTGCCCCATTTTTGAAAGAGCCGGTAATTCACCCCCTCGGTCACCCACACCCGTCCCCGGGCATCGATGTCCATGCTGATCGGGTTGCGGATCATCGGCTCGGACGCGTAGAGGCCCGCGGCGAGCCCGTCGGCGACTTTGAGTTGCTTAAGTTGCGCACGGGCAGCCTCGAGACCAAAACCGGCGGGATTGGCGGCCGGCAGTTCCGCCGGAGCTAGGAACACACCCGCGAGGGCAAGGGACAGGCAAAGCGGAGATTTCATGGATGCGAATTTGTGGAACAGGTCCGGCCCGGTGGCAATGCTATTCCTCGCCAAACCGCACCAATCAGTGAGCGGTAAGCGGTAAGCAGTGGCCGGATGCTGCTCGTGTTGAAGGCTGGTGACTGCAAAGCGTCACTCGTCCAGTGCCGACACTTTCCTGCCGCCGACCATTTACGGACTACGGACAACCGGCCACCTCTTACCGCTTACTGCTCACTGCCCACTCGCCCCCTCCGCTGCCAGATCGGCAACGCGTTTCAGGTAATCGAAGGCGAACAAACCGGAATTATGGCCATCGGCCCACACCGGTTGCACCGCGTAGCCCCCCACGAAGGCGAGCCGCGTCAACTGCACCGCCTTCGGCGTGAGCGGTGTGTCGGGGTTTTTGTAGAGGTTGCCGAAGATGTCCATTTCGCCTTTGCAACCCGCGCAGGGGCAGGCGCGGCGCAGCAGCTCCAGCTTGATAAAGCCTTCGCCGCCGTCATCCCACTTGATGGCGAGTTCGTCGCCGATGATCTGCAAATTAACCGGTCGCATGAGCGCGAGGGTAAAGGGCAAAGGCTCTTGTCCACAATCACGCATCACGCTTCAATCCATCCGTTACCTGTTCCACCGTCACGCCTCGAATCACCACCGTCTTGCTCCGCGAACTCTGTCCGTGCGTCAGTTGCACCGCGCCGCGCGACACGCCCAGCCGCTTCGCCAGAAAGCCAACCAGCTCCTCGTTTGCGGCGGAATCGACCGGCGGTGCGGCAATCTTGAGCTTCAACCGGTCGCCCAGCGCTTCGCCGATCTCATTGCGCGACGCGCGCGGCACCACCTTGATCTGCAAACGGACGCCGTCGCCGTGGGCGCGCAGCCAGCGTGGCGGTTCGTTCATTGGGGACGCCGCTGAAAGAAGGTCTCGCGCAAGGTGCCGCGCTCGGTGCGGATGAGTGTGCCCGGCTGGATGCCGTGCCGCTGAAACCAGCCCCGGCTGGTCTCGAGCACATATTGCACGCGGTCGCTCGCGGAGTCGATGGGCCGCTCCTCATGCGGCACCATGTCATGGATTTCGAGGATAACCCCTTCGGGATCGATGTAGGCGCAGCTCAATTCAATCGATACATTCTTCATCCAAAACCCGACCTGATGCGGCACGGGAAACACAAAGAGCATCGCCTCGTCCTCCGCGATGCCGGGGCGAAACATCATGCCCGTGCG
>CAYXDZ010000590.1:0-2323 GCA_964463815.1 uncultured Verrucomicrobiota bacterium
GGATGGAGATCCTCCGCAAATGGCAACGCTTTCGGCGCGGTATTGTCTGTGCTAATCTGCGTCCGACCATGAAAGCACCACAGCCAAGGAATCACATGTTGCAGCTGCGCCGGGCATTCTGTCTGCCGCTTCTACTGACTTTCGCAACGATCCAACCAAGCGAGGCGGCGGTGCCGCTCAAGTTTGAAGACGGAAACTCCGTGCAGTTGATCGATATCCGCGGCGAATTGATCGAGTGGCCGCGTAGCAGGGAGAGTTTCTGGACGGGGCCGGGGTTGTCGACCTTAACTTCATTTTTCGCCCGGAATTACGTTAACTATTCCAGCTTCGACGCCCTTTCTCCAGAGCCACTTGGAATGGTCCCTGCCTGGCCGGTCCAGCGGCCTGCGACGGTAAACGCCTGGATCAGAGCATCCGATCATCTGGCGCAATCAGATGCCGGGATGTTGTTTGAGATCCGAGCCGCAGGACTGGCCTTTGGTCGTGTGGAAGTTCATCGCATTGA
Source organism: uncultured Verrucomicrobiota bacterium (assembly GCA_964463815.1). Classification (GTDB taxonomy): domain Bacteria; phylum Verrucomicrobiota; class Verrucomicrobiia; order Limisphaerales; family RI-55; genus RI-55. Next base: position 506 of record CAYXDZ010000590.1, read on the forward strand.
GCCCGCGCCAATACCCTTTCCACCGAATGTTTTCGCCTGGACGGACTTTGCGTCGTCATCACGGCTGCGTCTCGCTATCAGCGCCAGTGGCGAACTTTGGTGCTGGGAATCGCCGATTACGAATCACCCTAGAATTTTGGCGGGTTCATCGCCAGCAAGTTGGGAAGCCATCGCGGGCACGCTTGGCACCAATGTTGTGGAGATTGTTGAGGTGGCGGGGAACCTTTCAATGCAGCGGGTCGCGGCACCGGCGGAACAGGTCTCGGTCATTCGCGTCAAGTTCCCTCGTTGGTACGAGTTTTCCTCTCCCGGCACCTCGGTTTCCCTGCCGTACGTGGATCCCTTTGTCGCCCTCGGCTCGGATGGCGAGTTGTATCAATTTGGAGTTTATCGCCAGTTCGTTCCTGATTATTACAGCCCCGGTCAGCATTTGATTGCGTTCGTGCAGACCCAACGTCCGGTGCGGCTGGAACGGCCGGTGTCCGTTTCCGGCTGGAGCGATTTCTCCATGGCTGGCCGTCAGCTTTGCGCGCTGAGCGAGGATGGAGATCTGTATGTCTGGGGTCACAATGATTTTGGCCAGGTGGGCAATGGATCCCTCGAGGCCCCCCCGCATCTCGTGCTGGTGACCAAGCCACCCGGTGTCACTCGCTGGAAGCGGGTTGAGCCCACTGCGTTTGCCACCTTCGCGCTCGGCGACGATGGGAAGCTTTATGGCTGGGGTGAACTCAGTCCGTACCGGTCGGCGGTTCCGGGAGAACCTGATGTGCTCATTGAGCGATCGAGTCTGTCGCACATCGAATTGCGACCGACACCGCTGACACTGGGAAGCCCGGCCGACAGGGTGGTGGATTTCGCCCTCAACGCTGAAACTTTGGTGGTGCTGCTGGCATCGGGGAAGACGATCAACTATTTTGACTACCATCGTGGTTCGCTGTCTTACATGGACAAAATCTCCTCATCGGAGCAGGAGCTGCCTGAAGAGATTGTTCGGCCGGTCATCAATCGCCGGCCCCATGCGCGTTTCCTCAACCCGGTCCTGTTGAGTCAGTGGGATCGAACCCGGTTTACGCTGATCGCCGAAGCGCTGGATCTGGATGGTTCCGTGAGTTCGGTGGTGGTCTTGGACAACGGCCGGGAGCTGGGTGCCATGACGCTTGATCAAGGTCTGTTCACATTTGAGTGGAACCAGATTGCGCGTGGCCGCCATGAATTGGTCGTGCGGGCGACGGACGATCAAGGTGCCATGGCGGAATCCGCTCCTGTGGTTCTGTATAATGAGCGGGATTATCCCTCCATCTTGGAGCCCGGATTGAGTGAGTCCGGCAGTTTCGCGTTCAAGGTAACCCGAAATGAATGGGCACCGATCCGTGTCGAATGGAGCTCGGATCTTAAGCAGTGGCATTTGCTTCAGAGCATAAACACTGGAAGTACAGGTAAACTTCCGGAAGTCGTCGATCTAGCGACTGGCATGCGGCGGTTCTATCGAGTCGTGGTTGATGAGCCGACTGCGGAACCCTGAGTAAGTCGGGCAGCCAGGCCATCACTGCCGTGGTGTCGCCTTCGTGACTCATATGACCAGCCGCGGAAAATAATCCCGCGCCGTGGCGCACGTTGCCTCGCCCAGTTCCGCCAATGAACAACTCTTGACCCGCGCGGCGACGGCGGCGGTGTCGGCGACGTACGCCGGTTCGCAGCGTTTGCCGCGGTAGGGGATCGGCGCGAGGTAGGGGCTGTCGGTTTCCAGCATGAACTTCCCCATTGGCGTGGCGGCGAGGGCGTCGCGGATGTTCTGGCCGTTCTTGAAGGTCAGGATGC
>CAYXDZ010000591.1:0-2317 GCA_964463815.1 uncultured Verrucomicrobiota bacterium
TTCTGGGCGGGCTTTGACCGCAGTTCGGCCCAGGGCTTTTACGATTATTTTTGCCAGCTCACCGAGCACGAACCGAAGCGCGCCGCGAAGTTCGGCCTGCCGCACTTCACCTGGCTCTGCATCAACCCCAAGGAATCCGAGGATGTGAAGCTCGCCGCGGAGGTGCTGGCCATCATCCCGCAATTCCTGGACAAACCCAATGTGCTCGGCATCGGCGAGATCGGGCTGAACAAGAATTCGAGGAATGAGCTGAAGGTGCTCGAAATGCACGTCGATCTCGCGGCCCGGCACAACCAGTTGATCCTGGTCCACACGCCGCACCTCGAGGACAAGTTCAAGGGGACCAAGCTCATCATCGACGTGTTGAAGAATGACCGCCGCATCCAGCCGGAGCGCGTAATCATTGATCATGTGGAGGAGCACACCGCGAAACTGGCATTAGACGCCGGTTTCTGGGCGGGCATGACCCTTTACCCGGAGACGAAATGCACGGCGGCTCGGGCCATTGACATCCTCGAAACCCATGGCACTGATCGCATCTGGATGAACAGTGCGTGTGATTGGGGCGTCAGCGTGCCGCTGGCGGTGCCTCACGCGGCCCTCGAAATGCGGAAGCGCGGCCACAATGCAGACTGGATTGACCAAGTGGTTTACCAGAACCCGCTGCGGTTCATGCGGCAAAGCCCGAAATTTGTGCTGCCGGGAACATGACCCCCGGTCCAACCCTCCTTTGAAATGTAATGAACAAGATCCGGAAGCTTCCCCGCGGCCCGCTGTTGCTCATTGTGATGCTGGCGGTGCTGGCCACCTCCGCCTTCGGGGTGCTCTATGGTCAGTTCAGTTATTCCGAGCTCTGTCCGATTTGCGCCCGGGCACGCGAGTCGGTGGACTGGCAGGTTCCGTTCACCCAGCACACTTATTATTCCGATCGCGAGGAAATCGAAACACCCTTGAGCCGGGCCCTCACAGACAGCGGACTGGTCGAGGACCATGAACACCTCTGGCAGCACATCCGCGGCAAGGGCAACGGACGCCCGGCAGTGTTTGGCGCTGGCCAGCCCATCGTCTGGTCCCTGCACAGCCCGCACACTGGCGAATTTCTAAAGACCATGCTGCACTGGACAGATGAAGACACCACGCTGATTTGGCTGAACCGGATGCGTGATCCGAAGTATAGCCGCCTGTGCCAGTATATGGCCTCAAGATCCCTTGGCATGACCTTCTCCAACCGCGACGACTGGGAGAACTGGCTGGTGGAGTTTGCCGGAAGTCACGCCCAGATGATCGACCACTCGGCCGGCACCCCATGACCGCGAACCGCGAGCGCTTTCCGCGACCGCTGCTGGCGGTGATGGGGGGCTTCGCGCTGCTGGTGGTGGGATTGCCGCTCATCTTCTGGTTCCGTCAGGAATATTACGAGCTCTGCCCCCAATGTGCCCGCCTGCGGGATGTGCAGCGCTGGCTCGTGCCGTTCACCGAGGCTCCCTACTATACCTTCACCCAGACCGAAGACACCCCGCTGACTTTGAAGCTGATCGAGTTTGGTTACCTCGACGAGCACGAGCACCGCTGGCTGATGGTGGAGGGTCGGGGCCCCGGTGACCGGATCATCCGCGGCGAAGGAGTGCATATTGCCAGCGGTCTGACCACGGCAACCATCGCCCCTTTTGTGAGTCTCTTGCACCAGCACACGGATCCGGAAACGGAGGCGTATTGGTTTGCGCGCATGACCCATCCGCAGCACGCTGCCGTGGTGCGCAACGTGGCGGATCGTTGCAGCCGGGAAAGTTTCACGGACGCCAACATCTTCCGTGAGCGGCTGACCCAGATCGCCGCCTTTGAACATCGCGAAATGCTGTTTCGTCTCGGCCCCGTGCATGAACCTGAAATCCGGACTCCACCTCGCCTACTGTACCAACGTTCACCGCGGTGAAACGTGGGCGCAGACCTTCGGCACCCTCGAGCAATTCACCCTCCGTGTCCGCGACCGCGTCGCCCCGGGTAAACCCTTCGCCATCGGCCTGCGGTTGGGCGCTCAAACCGCCCGCGAACTGAGCGAGCGCGCGACCCTCGCCGCTTTCCAGCGCTGGCTCGAACGCGAAAATTGCTACGTCTTCACGATTAATGGCTTTCCGCACGGACGCTTCCACGGCGGCCGGGTGAAGGAGCAGGTTTACCTGCCCGACTGGACCAGCGACGAACGCGTTGCATACACCAACCTGCTTTTCGATCTCCTGGCCGAGCTCGTGCCTCCGGGTGTGGAAGGCAGCGTCAGCACCGTGCCCGCTTCGTACAAGGAATTCATCAAGTCCGAGGA
>CAYXDZ010000592.1:0-2316 GCA_964463815.1 uncultured Verrucomicrobiota bacterium
AGCCACTCGTTGTGGATGAAGCCGAAGAGCACCGCGTTGATGAGAAACGGTTTCCAGGCGAAATAATTCAGCGGCAGCGATTGAAAGTCCGGCTTCGCGATCCAGCGATACAGGAACGAGCGGAAAAACACTTCCTCCAATGCAGGAACCACGAGCGACGAACCGACGATGCGCATGATGACGAAAAACCAGGCCAGGGCCGCGCCGTCGCCGAAGTGGGCGAAGGCGTTCCAGTTCGTGTTCGCCGCCATCAGATGCGGATAAAACGGATCAATGCCCACCCACATCACGAACACCGCCACGCCGACCACGACCGCCTCCCAACTGAAGGCGAAGCGCAGCTCCTTCACGAGCGGCCACATGATCCAGATCAACAGTGCGCCTAAAATCGTGCGGCCGAAATAGACCCAGTAATACGATTCCAGTCCGAACTTCCCGCCGAGATAGATCGGCAGCACGAAGAGGATGTAAGGGATCGCGCGGGCCTTCTCCGGCGATTGCAGCCAGTGGCGGAGGAAGTTCATCAATCGGAGCGTGCTTTAGCCAACAACGAATCCCAGAATACGCGCCGTGGCCGGGCCGGTTCCCGTCGGCGGCCCGGATCAGCCTCAGTGCTTCGGCACGCTGGGGGCGATTTCATCCGACCAGGCGCTGATGCCGCCCTTGACGCGCTTGAGATACTTGAAGCCCTGTTCGCGCGGGCGGTTCCGTGCCTTCATGGAGCGTGGGCTGGTTCACGGAATCAACTCGTCAAAACATACCTCGAACCCCGGCAGCAACTTTGAGCCGACTTTGGACGGCCCCGACTGCTTGCCATGCAACCGGTAGCCACCGCTCACCAGCGCAAAAACTTCGATGGAACGACTGTCCGGGTCCACGATCCAGTATTCCGGCAGTCCGAACTGTTCATAGAGCGCCTTTTTATGGATGCGGTCGCGTTGCCAGCTCCCTTCCGAGATCACTTCCATGGCGAGATCCGGCACGCCATTGACCCGGTCTTGAATGATGTCGCCGCGGAGTTTTGAAACATACAAAACATCAGGCTGTACCGCGCGATGACGAGAAAGCACCACATCCACCGGGCTGAACAGAACCTCGCCCAGCTTTCGTTCGTCAACGAAGTGGTGCAGCTTCAGGAAGTAATTGCGAACAATGCGTTGATGATCGGGATGCGGCGCGGGTGACACGATGATTTCTCCGTCCCACAATTCCGTGGGCAGGTTGGTTTCCGGAAGTTCGGCGACCATTTCGTCGTACGTCCAGAGTCGCCTGGCCTTGGGCCGCGATATTGCTCCCGTTGTCATGGTCAAATGATCCGCTATCAGCCCGCAATAACAACCCCAAATGCGGCGCTCAATACTTCGGCACGCTGGGGTCGATTTCATCCGACCAGGCGCTGATGCCGCCGCGGACGCTTTTCACGTATTTGAAGCCCTGTTCGCGCAGAAAGTTCAGCACCTTCATGGACCGTACGCCGGCCTTGCAGTGGATGTAATAGGTTTCGTTCGGATCAAGCTCGGTGAAGCGTTGTTCGATCTGGCTGAGCGGAAACAAGGGCACGCCCTCGACGCGCGCGATCTCGTATTCGTCCGGTTCCCGTACATCGATGACCTTGATGTTGAGTTTCGGTTCGCTCAACGCCTGCTTCATTTCGTGGACGGTGACTTCGTCCGGGTGCGCCGTGGGTTCCGCGGGTTCGCTGGGAATGCCGCAGAACACCTCGTAGTCGATGAGTTCCTTGATCGTCGGCTGGTCGCCGCAGAGCGGGCAGGACGGATCGCGGCGGAGTTTCAACTCCCGGAACTTCATGTCGAGCGCGTTGAAGAGCAGCAGGCGGTTGATCAGCGAAGTGCCTTTGCCGAGCGCGAGCTTGAGGATTTCCGTGGCCTGGATGCAGCCGACAATGCCGGGCAGCACGCCCAGCACGCCGCCTTCCGCGCAACTGGGCACCATGCCCGGCGGCGGCGGTTCCGGATAGAGACAGCGGTAGCAGGGCCCGCCGAGGTGCGGCGCAAACACGCTGGCCTGGCCTTCGAAGCGGAAAATCGAGCCGTACACGTTCGGCTTCTTGAGCAGCACGCACGCGTCGTTGGTGAGGTAGCGCGTGGGAAAATTGTCCGTGCCGTCCACCACGATGTCGTAGGGGCGGATGAGGTCGAGCGCGTTCTCCGACGAGATGCGGGTGTTATGGATGACGACCTCGACGTTCGGATTAATGCTGGCGATGGTTTCCCTCGCCGATTCGGCCTTGGGGCGGCCGACATCCTCGGTGCCGTGGGCGATCTGCCGCTGGAGATTGGAGAAATCAACGGTGTC
>CAYXDZ010000593.1:0-2316 GCA_964463815.1 uncultured Verrucomicrobiota bacterium
GATCAAACAGGCGCTGGAGATTTTCAAAGGCCAGATCGTCAACGTGCGTTCGTGAACGCTCCAACGTGTGGCCGGCATTCTGGCGGCCCTCCGGCGGATCGGCCGGTCCGCCCGAACTCATGTTGGTAGGTCGGTGCTGCCGCGCCGCCGTAACTCCCTGCGAGCCTCAGCGAGACGCATGCCCGCCAAAATGTTCCAAGGCGCATCTGGTTTGCCCACAAACAATCTTTCCGCACCTTGATTTGCATTGACCGATCATCGGCAGACGCGAATCTATTCCCACCATGTCCAGCATCGGCAAACTCATGAAACAGGCGCAGCGGATGCAGCGCCAGATGGAAGAAATCCAGACCGCGCTCGCCGCGCGCACCGTCGAGGGCACCAGCGGCGGCGGGGCCGTGAAGGTGACCGCCCGCTGCGACGGCTCACTGGCCGGCGTGAAGATCGATCCGGCCGCCGTCAGCCCCGAGGACGTGTCGATGCTCGAAGACATGATCCTCACCGCCGCCAACCAGGCCATTGGCGAGGCGAAGGAGATTTACAACGCCGAGATGGGCAAAGTCTCCGCCGGCATGGGCGGACTCGGCGGCTTGATGTAAGCTAATCTCCTTGTGCTCGTGCTCGTCCTCGAATCTCTCCGATGATCGATTACGAGGACGACGAGGACGAAGCGAAATTGTGTCCCTCTTCCCCGAACCCATCACCACGCTGACGGCGGCGCTCGGCAAGCTGCCGGGCATCGGACCGCGCTCGGCCGAACGCATCGCGTTGCACCTCGTGCAGACGGAGCCTGGCGCGGTGAAGCAACTCGCCGAAGCGCTCGTCACCGCCCGCGAACGCATCCGCCTCTGCTCGGTTTGCGGCGCGCTCACCGAGGCCGATCCCTGCGTGCTCTGCACCGACGACCGCCGCGATGCCGCGTTGATCTGCGTGGTCGAGCAACCCACGGACATTCTCAGCCTCGAAAAGTCCGGCAGCTTCAAGGGCCGTTACCATGTGCTCGGCGGCAAGATCTCCCCGCTCAACGGCGTCGGCCCGGAAGACTTGCGCATCGCCGAACTGGAAGAGCGGTTGAAGACCGGGCCCGTCCGCGAAATCATCATCGCCCTAGGCACGGATGTCGAAGGCGACGCCACCAGCTACTATCTCGCGAAGCGGTTCGCGTCGGATCAAGTGCAAGTGACGCAGCTCGCGCAGGGCCTCTCGGCCGGCAGCGGCCTCGAATACGCCGACGAAGTCACGCTGAGCCGCGCGCTCGAAGGGCGAAGGGAGTTGAGGTAGGACAGGTTTTCAGAACCTGTCGCTCGTGCTGCTGAGAAGAAATTGCAGCCGCGAAGCTTTGTCAGTCGCCACTGAGTTCAGGTCCGTTCAGTCACGTGTCCGTTGGTTCTCTGGTAGTTGTTCCCAGCGCTGGTGCAGCGATGTGAGATAGCTGCGAAGCTCGGCATCCATCTCACCTCGATTCATCCAATTGATGGCTGCTGACGGATTCTCGCTCAGCCAGCGTCCGAAGACTCTCTCGGAACTCTGCAATCGCTTTTGCTGGTCTTGAATCGCCGCCGCCCAGCGATTTGCCAGCGCGATGTCCGCGCCATCGACGCTTTGCACGAAGGCCCGGATCGCCTCATCTCGGGCCGGACTCGGCGGCTGGGTGTTGATCCATTCGCCAGCGGATTGATAATCATCCAGCGCCCATTGGCGGGCCACGGAATAATATCCTCGAGTACGCGCTTCGCCCTCGGGGAATTGAGCCAGCCACGCGGTCGCGGCTGGCGGATCAGTTCGCGCCCAGCTCTGGAGAATCCGGTCGGCCGCCTGGGTCTGTTGCTGTCCCGCGGGCATTTCGCTGATCAAACTGGCGGCCCGTGGCGTATCGACTTCCCGGAGGGAATCGATCAATCCGGCCATGACCGCCTGACGATCTTCGCCATCAGTCAACCCCCGGGCGAACGTGAGCGCCGTCTCGGCTTCGTAACGAGCCCAGTTGCCGGCGATCCGTCCCAAGTATTCGGTGCGCTCGCGATCTTCATAGTGCTCCAAGGCAAATGACAATGCCTCGCGAGGCGCTGAGTCAGCCCAGCCCGGCAGCAGGGCTTTGATCGCGGCCGTGCGCGTATCACCAGCCGGGAGTTGCATGACCCAAGCCTGGGCAAGGGTTGGATCAACTCGTCCAACTTCCTGCATAGCCACAACCGCCAGATCGCGCTTCTGGGTTTCGTCCTGAGCGATGGCCAGCAACCTTGTTACTTCTCCGAGGGCGGCCGAGGGTTCCAGCTTCTGGAAGTAATCCGAAAAGCCACCGCGGGACATGCGCTG
>CAYXDZ010000594.1:0-2311 GCA_964463815.1 uncultured Verrucomicrobiota bacterium
GGGCGGGAGCGCTTCATCCGGCGTGGGTGGGAGTGCGTCCGCCTGCTCGTGCATGGCGAGCAGCGCCTCCAGCCGCCGCCGAAGTTGCGACCCTCCCGGGCACACGCCATCGAGAAAGGCGGCGCGCACCGCGACCGGTCGCTCCAGCGCGGCGGCGAACAGGACTTCCTCGTTGGGTTCAAGGGGCGCCATGGCCGGTTCGTGATCGATTACGTCATGTCTAATGATCCATGCGCTTTTTCCGGAGCAAAGGTATCTGGCAATCTTCTCAACTGCGAAGGCCCGCTCCCGGCCGGACCCTCGCCGGTGTTATTCGGGCAGGTTGCCCCGCATCTCGACGGCGAGCCACGCGCGGGCGTAGGCCCACCACTGCTTGGCGGTCGGCACGGCGATGCCGAGCGTTGCCGCCGCTTCCTCGTGCGTCATCCCCACGAAGTAACGCAGCTTGACCAGTTCGGCTTTTCGCGAATCTACCGTCGCAAACCGTTCCATCGCGTCGCTCAGGCGCACCAGCACATCATCGTCGGCAATGGGCGACGTGATTTCGACGTCCTCCAGCGGCAGCATCTGAAACCCGCCGCCGCGCTTCAACCGCAGGCGTCGTCGGGCATGCTCGACCAGGATCCGGCGCATTGCCTCGGCGGCGGCGCAAAAGAAATGGGCCCGATTCTGCCACTTCGAGTCCATCCCCACGCCCAGTCGCAGCCAGGCTTCGTGAACCAAGGCGGTGGGCTGGAGTGTATGCCCTTTCGATTCACCGGCCATCAGATGAGCCGCGAGTCGGCGCAATTCACCATAAACCAACGGCAACAGCTTCCCGGCCGCCTCGGAGTCGCCTTCACCCGCGCGCTCGATCATGCGAGTAACGTCACTCATGGAGCGGAAAGACGCGTTGCTGAAACCGAGGGCTGGCGACCATCTTCGTTGAAGTCAATTTGTCGCTTGCCCTCGGTTCCATGCCTGCCGAAAATAAAGCAGAGCAAAATGTTGCCGACGCGCCAATCTACCAGGCGACCATTGGAACGTCTCTAGGTCAGTCATCGGGCGAGGCTATTCGCATTCGCAGGGCGCCGACAAGCTTGGAGCCTTGGTTGAAGGGGCATGCATCGCTCGTAGCGCAGTTTGGCCAGCGATGATGGAACTTTCGCTGACGGGCATGGGCTCATTTCGTAAGTTGCTCACAGGATATTGCTCGAAGCATGTAATGAACCACACCGGAAGGATCTGGCGTTCCAGATCAAGCTGGATTCGCGTGGAAGAATGGCAACGAGCGGCAACACAAAATGGCTGCGGACGTGGTGTGAGTTTCCTCCGCCACCCCGTCGAAAGTCTAGGGTCAGGCGGTGTGTTCCGTGGCACCAAAAATTTGCTCTGAGAGCTTGTCGAGGACCAGCCACACCCGAGGATGGCCAACTGCCAGACCACGCTCTTTTCGCGGCTCCACTCCAGCGGCAGCCGATCAGGGTCCAGGCGGAGCAGGCGTGGTTCATGCGCTCGAAGTTATCTGAAATCCACGCCGTGGAAAGCGCGGTGTTGGGCGCGGGAACGAAAGTTCGCTCGCGCCGGCTCAGCGACCAGCCACGACTTCCCTCAACATCGCGGGGTCATCCGTGATGATGCCGTCCACGCCCAGGTCCAGGAGTTGCGCGGCCAGCTTTGCGTCGTTGATGGTGTACACCCAGACCTTGAGTCCGCGTTCGTGCGCCGCCTGCACGGCCGCCCGGTCCACCTGCCGGTTCCAGACGGCGAGCCGCGCGCCCAGTGCCTTGATCTCATCCAGCCAGCCGGTACTCAGTTGCTTCTCGTGATCCTCCAGCTTCCGGCCGTTCCGGCCGCCGGGCGGGCCAAGCGCGCCCAGGATTTGGCCCGGCTCGAGCGCGTGGTAGTCGCGCAGGTAGTTCCAGTCGAAGCTCTGCACCACGACGTGGTTAACCAGGCCCCGGGCACGAACAAGTTCAACACAAGTAGCGGCGTCACCGGCCTTGCGCTCGATGAGCGTCACGCTGCCGCGCTGGATGACGTCGATTGCTTCGCCCAGTTCGGGCAGCCGCAGCCCGTCGTGCGGCGGCTTGAACCATTGGCCGGCATCCAGGGTTTGCAACCGGGCCAGCGGGTAATCGGCGACCTTGAGATCCTTACCGCCCCAGCGCGCCACCGCGTCCGTCGTGCGGTCGAGCGTGGTGTCGTGAATGACCACCGGCCGGTCATCGCTGGCGTGGTGATAATCCAGCTCGACGAGGTCTGCCCGGGCCGCAATCGCGCGCTCGAAGGCCGCCAGGGTGTTTTCCGGAGTGGTCAGCGAATAACCGCG
>CAYXDZ010000595.1:0-2311 GCA_964463815.1 uncultured Verrucomicrobiota bacterium
GCTGACCCGCGATCACCAGATTGGCCAGTGCCAGTGCCGCGACCAGTCCGGCCGGCGCACCCGGCAAACCGACCAGAACCTGCAAACTCCCATCCCTTTATGAAAACTCCCGTACGCTACCTCGCCCTCGCCAGCCTCGCGGTTGGCCTCACCCTGCCCGCCAGCCTGCAAGCCGCTGACGCGGCGGTGCTCGCCAATTACAAGAAGCACTGTGCCTCCTGCCACGGTCCCGATGGCAAGGGCGAAACCAAGATGGGCCGCAAAGCCGGGGTGAAGGACTACACCGACAAGGCGTTCATCGCGACGATCAAGGACGATGTGGCCCTGGAAAAAGTGAAGGAAGGCATCAAGGAAAAGGGTGAATTCACGATGAAACCCTACAAGGACAAGCTCAAGGACGAGGAGATCGTCGCCTTGATCGCCTACATGAAAGCTTTCGCGAAATAACCGGCACCACCGCCCGCACCCCAGCCTGCCATGATCGAAACCGGCAACCGCCACTCCTTCTGGAGTCTGTTCCACAACTGGATCAGCCTCGCGGGGTTGATGCTGGCCGGCAGCGCGTTGTTTGCGTTCATCCTGCTGTTCGCCATCGACCTGACGGCCCACAACGGAAATCCGTACATGGGCATTCTGGCGTACGTGGTGGCGCCCGGCTTCCTGTTTCTCGGGCTGGGGATCGCGGGTTTTGGCGCGTGGCGGTCGTTGAAGATTCGCCGGCAGGCGGGCGAGGAATTCGAGCTCGCCAGGATCTCGATCGATCTCTCGAAACCGGCCGAACGGCGGCGCCTGCTCCAGTTCTCCGGCGGCGCGATCCTGTTTCTGCTGCTGACCGCGCTCGGCAGCTACCAGACCTACGAATACACCGACTCGGTGAACTTCTGCGGGCAGACCTGCCACACCCCGATGGAGCCGGAGTTCACCGCTTATCTGGATTCGCCGCACGCACGCGTGGCCTGCACCGAATGCCATGTCGGCTCCGGCGCGGAATGGTATCTCAAGGCCAAGATCAACGGCGTGCATCAACTGATCTCCGCCGTGACGGACACCTACAGCCGGCCGATTCCCACGCCGGTCAAGAACCTGCGTCCGGCCGAGGACACGTGCGAACAGTGCCACTGGCGGGAGCGCGACTCCGGCAACCTCGAGCGCACGTACGAGCACTTCCTCGCCGACGAGGAGAACACGCCGTTCACCGTGCGCATGATCCTGAAAGTCGGCGGCGGCGGCGGCAACGGCCACCCGGGCTCGGGCATTCACTGGCACATGAATCTCGCCAACCAGATCGAATACATCACCACCGATCCGCAACGGAAGGTCATTCCCTGGGTGCGGCTCACCGACGCTGCGGGCAAGCAGACCGTTTTCAAGACGGAGGAATTCACCGGCGCGCCGGAGGACTACGAAATTCGCCGGATGGACTGCATCGACTGCCACAACCGGCCGGCGCATCAGTTCAACACGCCCAACGATGCCGTCGAGGTCGCGCTGGCCCGCGGCCGGATCGACCGCTCCATTCCCTGGGTGAAGTCCAACCTGGTCGCCGCCATCACGGCGGAGTATCGCGACAAGGCCGAGGCAGCCGATGGCATCACCACCCGGCTTACGGAAGCCTACTCCGACCAGGCCGCCCTGCCCGACCTTATCAAGGAAGCGCACGCGATTTACTCCCGGAACTTCTTCCCGGAGATGAAGGCCGACTGGCGGGCCTATCCCGATCACAGCGGCCACAAGGATTCGGACGGCTGCTTCCGGTGCCACAGTGGCCGGCACTTCACCGAGGAAAAACAGTTGTTGAGCGCCAGCAGTTGCAACGACTGCCATCTGATCCTGGCGCAGGGCAGCGGTGACGAGTTGAAGAATCTCAGCGCCGACGGGCACGCGTTTTTCCACGTTGATTCGGAGTACGAGGACTATTCCTGCGCCGTCTGCCATAACGGCGCAATCATGGAGGAATAGTCCCCACCACCCGGCTCGGCCGACGCCCGCCTCCGGCGGCCCTTGGTTTTGTACGCTTGCCCCCCAGAGCCGGATCGCCTATCCAAACACCGTTCCCCGGGTGGACTGGAGCGTGCCGCCGGGAGACATGGATGCACGTGAATCTCAAAGGCAGGCGGGTGTGGCACAAGGGCGGCAGTCCGGGCAGCCGGACGGCTTTCTCCCTGATCGAGCTGCTGGTCGTCCTCGCCATTCTGTTGCTCGTGGTGTTCATGTCGCGCGACGGTTACCTGCGTGACCGTGACCGCAAGCGGCTGGCGGCCTGCGCGCGGAATCTGGCCGGCCAGTATGTCGCGTTGCAGATGTATGCGAA
>CAYXDZ010000596.1:0-2302 GCA_964463815.1 uncultured Verrucomicrobiota bacterium
CCGCGAGCGGCCCCATCGGTCTCGAAGGCGATCGCGGCCAACTCGAGTACCGGCACATCCGGATTCAGGAGCTGAATTGAAACTGCCAAAAACAAAAGCGGCCGGGGAGGGCCCGGCCGCTTTTACGTTTAGTTTTCAGGCTATCGCTTCAGTGCCGTTTTTCTGACGGACGAGGGTTTGGCGAGCATTTCTGATTCGCGCTCCGGCAGGCTGAGCGCCATCACCGCCCAACTGGTGCCGGCCGCCGAGATCCACGAATCGCGGCCATGCGGGAAACCGCTGTCCATCGTCGGCTGAAACGGGAAGGCCCGGCGCCGCACCCGCCAGGTGCCATCCGCCAACTGGGTCGCCAGCAGGTGCCGCATCCCCCGCTCAATGGCCGGGTCGGTGCGCTTCCAACCGGCTGCCACCCGGAGCGCGTAGAGCACCTGGCCGGTCGCGTAGGCATCGCTTTCGAGACCCGGCAGTTGCGCCCACCCACCATCGGCGCGTTGCTCCGTGAGCAGCGCCTTGGCCAGTGATTTCAGTTTGCGTGGTGATTCGCCGGCCCAGGCGAGCCCGAGCAGTTGATACGCGCGGCTGTCAGCGTTGGCGGAGGATTGTTTCCACAACCACTGCCGCGCGCGGGCGACGCGTTGCTGAAATTCCGCTTCACGACCCGGCAGGGGATAGCGTTGGAGGGCATGAATCGCCAGCGCCGTCGCACCGATGTCACCGGTTTGCAGCGGCGGGCGGGGCAGGTTGTTGTGCCAGCGCCCGTCGGCGTCCTGGATCCCGGCGAGATGATGCACCCAGGCGTCCGTGTTGTCGTCCGCCGGCAGGTCCTGGGCGGCGTAGGCGAGCAGTTCGTATCCCTTGGTCTGCACCGCGTCGGGATGGAAGAGCGGCTGCCAGTCCACCTCGGGATCCTTCATCTCCCCTTCGCGCACGATGGCGATCAACTCCGCCTCGGCGGCGCGATCCACGCGGGCGTCGAACTTGCGGGCCAGGCCGATGGCCGCCATCGGGAGATGCTGCTGGTGGCAGGACGTGCAATCCTGCGCGCTCTCGTGTTTCACAAACGCCTGCTTGGACTCCAGTGAGGTCTTCTGCAACGGGGCGACTGCGGATTCAATCGCCGCCCGGAGCAGCGGCTCATCAAGCTGCGCGGGAAGCGAGCGTTCCCGCAAACTCACCGAGGCTGTCCGGTCGGGTCTTCCCTTGGTGGCCCCGGCGGCGATCAGTGCCTGAAGAATTTCCGTGTCACCGCGCCGGCGGGCGAGCATTAGCGGCGACTGGGGCGTGCCCAGGAACGCGTCCACCGGTTCGCCACCATCGAGGTTGGGATCCGCGCCGCGCTGGAGCAACAGCTTCACGAGCGAGCTGTCCGGCTCTTCGGTCGAGGCCGCCCAATGCAGCGCGGAGTAGCCATCCACGAAGCCGGCAATGTTGGGGTTCGCTCCATGGTCGAGCAAGCGTCGGGCAGCTTCAACGCGATCCGCCCACGCGGCCTGCGCGAGCGGGGTGCCAAGACCGCTGGGGGCGTTGACATCGGCACCGGCCGCGATGAGCAGCTTGATGATTTCCACATCGCCGCGAAACGCCGCCCACATCAGCGGACTGCGCCCGCCGCCGAAGATGAAACCCGGATCATTGGGTGCCGGTTGGGCGTTGGGATCCGCCCCGTGTGCGAGCAACAGGCCCACGGATTGGGCGTCGCCGCCCGCCGTGGCCGCCATCAATGCCGTGCCGCCAAACGGGGTGGCCGCCTTGGCATCCGCGCCGTGTTTCAGGAGCAGCTTGACCGCTCGCTGCGAATTCGCCGGTCGCGCCGCAAGGATCAGCGGGGTGTTGCCCGAAGCTGAACGGGCGTTGACGTCCGCGCCGTGCGCGATGAGCAACCGGACCTTTTTCTCATCGACCGCCGCCCGCATGAGCGCGGTGGCTCCGGCGGCGTTGGTGGCGTTCACGTCCGCGCCCCGGTCGAGCAGCAGTTGCATGGATTTCGCATCGCCATAGACGGCGGCGAGCATCAGCGGGGTGTTGCCCCGGGTGTCGCGGGCATTGACGGGCGCGCCGGCGTCCAGCGCGGCGCGTAATTTTTGGGATTCGCCGCTGCGGAGCGTGGCGAAATAGTCCTGGGTGATTTGGGGAAGTTCGCCAGCGGTGGTGGCGGTGACCAGCACTACCATGCTTGCGGCCTGCACCAGCCAGGCTCGAAGGGAGTTCAGATTAATCAGTTTCATAGTCGCATCTGCCAAATCGGGCAGGCGGTCATGAAACCTCATCCGACCAGCGTCTCACAATGGGCCGAAGGTGGTAT
>CAYXDZ010000597.1:0-2301 GCA_964463815.1 uncultured Verrucomicrobiota bacterium
ACTGGGGCACGTTCGTGTTCGCCCTGGCGAATGGCACCTTGGAAGCCGTCGCCAACCCGCTGGTCTCCACGCTGTTTCCCAACAACCGTACCCACTACCTGAACATCCTGCATGCTTCCTGGCCCGCCGGTCTGGTGGTTGGCGGCTTGATTGGTTGGACCCTTGGTGAAGCCGGCACGAGCTGGAAGATTCAGCTCGGTCTGTTCCTGATCCCCACGATTCTCTATGGCATTGCGTTCATGGGCCAGAAATTCCCGAAATCCGAAGCCGCGGTCAAGGGACTCAAGCTCGGCGACATGCTCAAGGAAGTCGGCATTCTCGGTTCGGCGGTTGCCATTTATTTGCTGGTTCTCTTTTTCCAGAACGCGCTCAACATGCCGGACGCGGGAGCGTGGGGGATCGGCCTGGTGCTGCTGATCACCGTCGGTGTCCTGACCAAATGGTCTTTGGGTTCCGTGCTGCTCTTCGTGCTCTTCATCACGCACGCCTTGGTTGGTGCGGTTGAACTTGGCACGGACGGCTGGATTCAAAACATCACGGGCAACATCCTCACACCGGCGCAGGGGAAGATCTTGTTCGTGTTCACCTCGATGCTGATGTTCTTGCTGCGGTTCTGCGCCCACTTCATCGAGAAGAACCTCAAGATCTCGCCGGTGGGACTCCTGTTAATTTGCGCCATCTTCGGCGTGGTCGGCCTGCTCATGACCAGCGGGATCACCACCTTCATGGGGGCGATGGTGGCCCTGACCATTTACGCCATCGGCAAGACGTTCTTCTGGCCCACCATGCTCGCGCTCGTGGGTGATCGCTTCCCGCGGACGGGAGCGATCGCCATGTCCGTCATGGGCGGCATCGGCATGATGTCCGCCGGCCTGCTCGGCGGTCCCGGCCTCGGCTACGCGAAGGACCGCTTCACGGCGGAGCACCTCTCCACGGCCAATCCCGCAGTTTATGACCAGTACAAGGCTTCAAGTCCCAGCAAGTTCCTCTTCTTCGATGAGGTGGTCGGCTTGGACGGCACCAAACTGGGTCAGGCCCAGGCGGCGGATCCCAAGAGCGTGGAGCAGCAACTGGTGGTGGACTCCAGCATCATCGGCGACCGCCAAACGTTGAAGGCGGATGCGTTCATCCCCGCCGTCATGGCGCTGATTTATCTGCTGCTCCTGCTGTATTTCAAGTCCATCGGCGGCTACAAACCCGTGGCCATCGAGACTGAAAGAGTCACGGGCGGTGTTCAGGGTCCGATGGAAGCCTGAAGATTCCTCGATCAAAAACAACAAGGCGGCCTTCGGGCCGCCTTGTTGTTTTAACGATCAGCGCCATGACAGGGATGCTCTGGTAATTCGGATCGGTGCGGTCGAGAGGGAGAGTTACAGAAACAGGTCCGCTGTCACGTTGAAGCGCTTCACCAGCACCCGAACGTGTTCAATCGTCAGCTTTCGATCACCGCGCAAGATCATCGCTCCCAAGGTGCGATGCACGCCCAACAGGCGCGACAGGTCCGCTGCGCTCAGGTCGTTGGCCTCGAGCAGATGCCGCAGGGCCGCCAGACCATTGGCTTTGGGGGCGGGGACATGTTCGCGCTCGTAATCTTCAATCAGGCGGCAGAGCAGATCGAAATAGTCGTCCTGATCCCTGGTGAGCTTGTGGCCAGCCAGCACATCGGTGATATCCGTCACGTTGGCCAAGTCCACCTTGTCTCGGATGGGGCGGGGCATGAGCAGTCCGCACAGGGCGGTGTACTCCTTCGGGAGATCGGCGAAGCGATAGTGGGTTGCGGACTTCATAGGTCTTTCTTCCAGTCGTCTTTGCTATACTCGGCGTGTGTCATCAAGCGCAACGTGTAGATCATCTGCCGGTTGAAGTGCGCGGCCACAATCAGGCGGTAGTCGTTGTCGCACACGTTGAACACGAGCACCTGCCGGCCGCTGGCGACCTTCACGGCGTCGGTGGCTGGATAACTCTTCCGAACGTCAGCCAGGCTTTGCCATACGGCAGAGCGAACCGTCTTGCGCCAAGCATCAAGGTATCGGGCGGTCTTCGGGAAACCCCTGGCACCGTCCCGCAGGAACGCTTCTTTAATGATGCGCACGAATACAATTTGTATTCAACCGCTTGAAGTGTCAAACCCGGTGAGCCCGGCCGGATCACTCAACGGGCAGATAGCGCATCAGGAGGGGGGGCCGGGAAAGACCCTTGACCGGATGCTATTTTCCAAGAGAAAGCGAACTCCGGTAGCTTGTTGTGAAAATTGGTGGCTGGACCCGGGATCGAACCGGGGACACGCGGATTTTCAGTCCG
>CAYXDZ010000598.1:0-2298 GCA_964463815.1 uncultured Verrucomicrobiota bacterium
GGCGGAGTGAAGTTGCATCCTGGATCAGTAGCGGCAGGTCGCGGCGGCGCCGGTTCCGGTGGGCATGTGTGCTGCGGGAACCACGAAAACCTGACCCCCATGTTTCAGAACGCGTTCGCCCAGATCGTCGAGCAGGTCGTCGCTTTGAGGATGATCGGACGCGCCCAGATGGACGTTTCCGCTGCCGTCATGGATCCATCCGGCGATTTCGCGATCGGCCTCAATGAGCAGCGTGGCGACCCGCCCTGTCACCACGGCCCCGCCCACCGCAGCGAGGTCATCCAGACCAAGGCCTTTGGACCTCGCGACAGCGAAGTCATCGCCGCCGCCAACTTCACCTGCGGGCAGGGCTGCGAAACGTGTCTGCAAACGGGCTACTCCGGCCGCGTCGCCGTCACGGAAATGCTGGTGGTGAACGATGTCTTGCGGGAATCAATCCTTCAGAAACTGCCCACCCGCGAACTGGCCGACGTGGCCATCGAGCAGGGTCTGCAGACGCTGTGGCAGAACGGTCTGCGCCGCGTGCTCAAGGGCGAAACGACGCTCGAGGAAATGGCCCGCGTCGTGGCGATGGATCAGCTGTAAGCGAGCTTGCTTCGCCGTTCGGCCTTCACCGGCCAAGGTTGCGGGCGGTCAATGTGCCAGCTTGAGTGTGACCACTCCCCCGATGATCAACAGCACTCCGGCCACCCGCCACAGACTCGCGGCAGCTCCGTACAACATGACGCCCGCGACGAACGTTCCGGCCGCGCCGATGCCCGTCCACACGGCGTAGGCGGTGCCGAGGGGGATGGTCTTCTGCGCGTGCCAGAGCAGCCAACCGCTGATGGCCATTCCCGCCACGGCGATCAAGACACCCAAGGCCACCTTCCCCGGCGTCTGGGCCATTTTCAAACCCAGCGGCCACGCGATTTCAAACAGGCCGGCAAGAATCAGTATGGTCCATGCGGAATTCATGAGAGCCGAGGGTAGCAGACTGACCCGGCGGGGGAACTGGATTCGGTCAACCAGCCGTCAATCCACCGGTCGTACCGAAAGGCGCAGGCGGACGAAGCGCGCAGGATCCCCGGCCGGCAGGGTGATTGAAACTTCACCACTGGTCGCCACCGAGATGGCCCCGGCGGGCACCGGCAGCCAGTCGCTTAGGTTGCCGCTCCAATCCGGTTGGACTTCGACCAATCGCTGGCGGCCCAAGTCCGGCGCGTAACGGACAACGGCGGATGCGCCGGACGTGTCGAGTGTCAACGGGCCGGTGCCAACCGAGTTGGGATCCGAGGCGAAGACGAACTCCGCGAGGTTCACCCAGCCGTCATCATCCGGGTCGTCGCCGATGGCCGCTTGCACCAGCGTGTTGGTGGCCGCCCAGTCGAAGTAGATTTGCAGCGGATTGATCCCGATGAGGTTCAGAATCTCGGCGTCCGTGATCGGGGCCAAAGCCGTCGTGTAAGCCTGGTTGAAAGTATTGACGATGGTCCGCGCCACCAGCGCCTGCAGGCAGGTGTTCGGGTGCAGGCCATCGCGCGTAAACTGGTAACGCGGATGATTGTCAGGATGAGTCCCAGGAAAGAGGTTCACCGGACCGATCCAGACCGGTTCGTCCGCGATCAATCGATGAGTGTCCGCAAACGCGTCCGCCACGGGCAGGCCGCGCGCCAGGGCGAGATTCGTGATGGCCTGGTTGGCGAGGATGGTTGCCGCCGTCACGTTCGCGCGTTTGAGCGGGTCGGGATGCTCCGCCTGTTTGTCCGGGGCCGCGCCGAGGTCCGGCAGGTTCACGATGACCAGCTTGATGCCGGGCTTTTCCGCGCGCACGAAGTCGAGCACTTCGGCGAGGTCCGCACGCAACTCGTTGATCAACGGTGTGGGATCGTTGCCTTCGTAGAGAAAGCCGTAGTGGGCGCGGAACTCGTTCGCCCCGAGCCAGACCACGGCGGCGTCCGCGTGATCCTGCAACACGTCGGCGAGCTCCTGTTTGTAGGGCAGCAGTTGCGGATCGGAAAAGATCGAGCTGTTGACGACCTGCTCGAACTGACTGGCCGTGAATCCCGGGACGGCGAAGTTGTATTCGTACCCGGAGAAACGCAGCACGCCCCAGCCGAGCAGGGCACTCTCGTAACCGCCAAGATCGACCGCGTCGGCGCGCAGCCGGCCCAGCACTTCGACCCAGCTCATGGATTCCCAGCCAGCCACGGTGATGGCGGCGTATTCCGTCGGGTCATCGACGCCGGCGAAGCCGCTGATGGAATCATACTCCGCGGACATGCTGTCACCGATCACCACGAGGCGCAGGGGCTGGGC
>CAYXDZ010000599.1:0-2297 GCA_964463815.1 uncultured Verrucomicrobiota bacterium
ACGGCCCCGGCGGGTTGCAAGCGGGCGACGGCCGGGATGGCGGCGGCGAGCAGGCTGGGGGAGGGCGGGTCTGCATCGAGGACCGCGAGCACCGCGCGGCGGGCGTCGTCACCGCCCAGTTCCGCCGCTGTGTGGAGCGCTTCGACCCGCAGTTCGGTCGGGGCGGCCGGGTCGTTGATGATGCGGATGACGGCGGGCGTGGCGGCGGCATCCCTGATGGCGGCGAGGATTTTCAGGACCAGCCGCCGGTTCTCCAGATCATGCTCGGTCTGCAAACGGGCGCGAAGCTGCGTTGCGGAGCCAGCGTCCTTGGCTGCGAGCAAGCCGTTCAAGGCGACGCGGCGGACCCCGATGTCTTCGTTGGCCAATTCCGAGCGCAGGGTGGCGAGGATGAGTTCCGTGCCTTCCCAGACGACGTTGCGCTCCGGCGGCGGTTGCAACGCGGGATGGTAGGCCCACCATTCGCCCTGCCACTCGGGCGGCTGGTGGGTGATCGCGGCGAGAAGTTCAAGGGCGGGACGACGGACAATTGGCGACGAACCGTCGGATTGTGCAATGCGTGCCAGCACTGCGGCGAGCTGGGCATCGTGGGTTTCGCGCAGCGCGAAGCGCGTTCCCTCGCGGATGCGCTCATCGTTGTTGGAAAGGCCGGTGGCGATTGCGACCCATGTTGTTGGATGCGCGCGGCCGATGCGGTTCAGCGCGGTGAAGACGGCGAAGCGCGTGAACAAGTCCTGCTCTCCCAACGCCGCCAGCAGCGAAGTCACGGCCGACGACTGACCGATGCGACCGAGCGCGGTGGCGGCTTCAAAGCGGACGGACGCCGACTCATCCACCAAACGAGCTCGCAACGCGTCCACTGCCTCGACACCTTTCCGCGCGCCGAGTTGTCGAATGGCTTGCTGACGCAGAACGGGATTCCCGTCTCCGGCCGCTGCAATAATTACCGGACGGGCGGCGCGACCTTCGTCGATGCCATCCAGCGCCCAGATCGCGTGCGCCCGACGGAGGGCGGGAGCGGACTCCTCACGAACGAGGTCCAGCAACTCCCTGGTAGGAGCCGACGTGAGGAGGCTCTGATCATTCCCGGTCTTGGAAGGTTGAGCCTCCTGACGTCGGCTCCTACCTAAATCGGCGAGCCGCCGCTGCGCCGTCAGGCGCACCTCGCGGGAAGGATGATGCAGCCCGGACAGCAGTTCGGCGGTCGCAGCCTGAAAAGGTTTGGCGGTGGCCGCCGGGACGAACCAATCTGGCCTTGGCGCAGCGTTCGACTTTCCCGCCCACGTGAGCTTCCACAGCCGGCCCACGCGCACATCCGCCTTCTCATCACGATGCTGCCAGTCGCATATGAACATCGACAACCCATCCGCCGACCACGTTATGCCCACCGGTCGAAAATCCGGCGGCGGATTGGGAAACAGCTTCTCTTGCTTCACGACGCGGTAGGTTGCGCCGTCTCGTTCGATGACCAGCCGGTTCACCTGGCGCTGGCCGAAGTCGGATAGGAACAGGTTGCCGTGATACTCGGCCGGCAGGGCGTCCTCGTTGTAAGCTATCGTGCCGCAGGCCGCGCCGCCGCCGAGATCGTGCATCATCCAGAGCGTGTAGGGCCGGCGCGGAATGAAGTCGTGCGGGTAGCCGTAGAACCCGCCCTCAACCATGTGCGTGACGCGGCCCATCCAGTCGTGCTCGTCGGTGTTGTCGTAGTTGAACAGCTCGTCCTCGGCGTTGATCGCTACGTCGAGAATGTTGCGCACGCCGGTGGAATGAATCTCAAGGCCGGTGCCATCCGGGCGAATTCGCACCACGCCGCCGCCCGGCAGATTCACCTCGCGACCGTCCGTGCCGCGCGCGCCGTAAAGGCCCTTGTCGCCGATGGCCACGTAAAAGTAGCCGTCCATCGCGAGCTTGAAGTTGGCGGGGACATGATCGTTCCAGTCGAGCGCCCACGGCTTGGGATTCGTTTGCTCGATCAACTCGCGGCGATTGGTGCCCACCCCTTCGTTGTCATCGAACACGCTGAACTTGGGGTTGTGCAGCACGTAAAGTTTGCCTTCGAGATATTGCAGGCCGAACACCGCGTGCAGTCCCTCGGCGAAAACCGTCCAGCGGCCGTCGGGATCCAGGCAAAGGATGCGGCCCTCCGTCGCATCGGCGGCGACGCGGATGTCCATCGGATCTTCGGCGACGAACACCCGGCCATCCGGCGCCGTGCAGACCACGGTTGGGTGATTGACTTGCGGCGCTTCGGCGACGAGTTCCATGCGCCAGCCGGGCGCGGGTTGGGGGACGGCGGC
>CAYXDZ010000600.1:0-2294 GCA_964463815.1 uncultured Verrucomicrobiota bacterium
GACCGGGCGCGGCCGGCGCGGGGCCTTCGCCGAGCCGCATGCCCATGATCAACAAATCACCGAACAGCACGCCGGGCGTGTTCGCTTGCAGCGAAAGACCACCAATGTCACGACCGAGACCGCCCTTGAGATCGAGTGACCCGTTGCTGCCGAAACTCGCGATCCGCTGGCCGGTGCGGGCGTCGAGCGCGTGAAGGAAATGATCATTCGCGAAAAGGATGCGCCGATCCCCGCCGTCCGCCCAGAAGACCAAACCGCGGTTCACTCCGGACTTGGTGAGGCCTTGAATCGACGCCGGATCGAATCGCCACAGCTCGCGTCCCGTGGCGGCGTCGAGCGCGAACGCGTGCAAGTCGGGCGTGGTGCCGTAGAGCACGCCATCGACGATCAGCGGGTTGCACTGAATCTGCGAGCGGTTCTGCCGATCCGCACCACCAGCCGTGTACGTCCAAGCGACCTCGAGCTTCGCGACATTGCGCGGGGTGAGCTGCTTGAGCGGCGAATACTGGCTGCTGGCCTTGTCCCCGAGGTAGGTGCTCCAGTTCTGGTCGGCCGAATGAAGCAACGCCGGAGTGACCGTCAGCACGGCGGCGAGCAGGAAACGAACAGGTGACATCGGCGGACGATAGGAAGATCAGGCAAGACTGGCAACCGGGGAAACCGTGTGTCCGGCAATGAGCGCGCCGGCTTTCGAATCGCCAACGCCGGGCACTTGATGAGAGAAGCGAGCTCAAGCCCGGCGCTCCACCCCGCAGATCAACGACTTGTTCCCACGGCCACCAACTGCCCACGCGTGCGAAGAAACAAACTCCCCCCGCTTAGCGCCGGTGACGCCATGATCGTCTCGTTCATCGCGTTGGTGCTGACGATCGCAAACTGCCGGTCCGCCCGGACGACATACACGTCGCCCTGTTCGCTCGGGAAAAACAGATGCCTTCCATCGGACACGGGCGACGCGGTGAAACCATCCCCTCCGGCGCGCAACCGTTCCTCGAACTGTATTTCGCCGGTCTTCGCGTCGAAGCACGTGAGCACGCCGTTGTCGTTGCAGCCGAAAAGCAGGTCACCCACGACGATGGGTGTCTGCATGTAGTTGCCCTTGCGCGCGTGCGACCACGCGATGCCGGCGTTCGTCGCGCCCAATTCCTCCGCCGTGATGTCGCCCGTCGCGTCGAGCCGGATTGCCTGCATCGGCCGGAACCGCCCGTGTGCGCTGGTGAAGTAGGCAAAACCATGCGCAACCACCGGCGTCGGCACCGGAATGTCGCCACCACCGTCGTGCCGCCAGATCTCCCTGCCCTTCGCGAAGTCATACGCACCGGAGTGATGCCAGCCGTTGACAAGGATCTGCGCCTGGTCGTTGACGCGCGCGATGGTCGGCGTGCCCCAGGTCGGCACGTCCTTGCGTTCCGTGCGCCAGAGCTCACGGCCGTCGCTGGCATCAAACACCGCGACGAAGGAATTGGTCTGCACGTCGCAGAGCACGACCACCTTGTCGTCGTGCAGCACGGGCGAACTCGCGAAACCCCATTGCGCGCTGGGCACGGCGAAGAAGCCGGAATCCATCGGGCCGAGATCCTTCTTCCAGAGCAGTTCGCCTTGCAGGTCGAAGCAGAACAACCCCTCCGAACCGAAGATCGCGACGATGCGTTTGCCGTCGGTGGCAGGCGTCGAGTTGCAGTGGCTGGCCTTGGTGTGGCGCTTCACCCTGGGCAGGCCTTCGTGGCCCAGCTTGTCCCAGACAATTTTGCCCGAACCCGCTTCGAGCGAGAGCAACCGCCACTGGCGCACGTCCTGGTCATCGGCAGCCCCGATGTCGCCGTAGAGGCCCACCTTGAGGTCCGCGTCACCGGCACCCACCGTGGTGGCGAGATAGACGCGGTCGCCCCAGGTAATCGGCGCGGCATGGGCCAGTCCCGGCACGGCGGTTTTCCAGAGCACGTTGCTGCCGGACTCGACATTCCAGGTCGTGGGCACGGCGGCGGAATCATCAACGCCGCTGGCCTGTGGCCCGCGGAATTGCGGCCAGTCGTTGGCCGGCGCGGTGGTGGCGACAAAAAGTCCGACCGCGATGATTTGAGTGACTCTGGTAATCTTCATGGTCGTTACAGGCCCTTGACACGACGCATTCAATCACGCTTGAGCCAAAGCCTCCACAAACTTCTCCAGCGCCGGATGCCCGACCGAGATCGACGTTACGACGCCGACGCAGAACGGTTCGGGCGAAGGCGACAGCGGACGCAACACCAACCGCTCGCCGACCATGCAGCGCAGGCTTTCGGTCACGATCGCCA
>CAYXDZ010000601.1:0-2291 GCA_964463815.1 uncultured Verrucomicrobiota bacterium
GAATGGCGTGCCCGCGGCTGGAATGTCGGCATCGCCACCGGCGATCTCGCCGAGAACCTCGACGCGCCGGTCATTGTGGCCACGCTGGAGACGCAGAAGAACCGGCTGATTCGCGGGGACGGCCCGGTGCTCCTGGTCGTCGATGAATACCAGATGATCGGCGATCCGGATCGTGGATTGAATTACGAACTCGCCCTCGCGCTCGCCCCGGCGGATACCCAACTGCTCCTGCTCAGCGGCAGCGTCGCCAACCCGCACCACGTCGTGAAATGGCTCGAACGCCTTGGCCGCCGGGCGAAGCTCGTCCGCCACGAGATTCGACCCGTGCCGCTGGATGAAGTGTTCGCCAGCCACCTCAACTATCATCTGCCGCGTGAGATCAAGGGTTACTGGTCGCGACTCGTCGCCAAGGCGCTCGCCGAGGGGCTCGGGCCGGTCCTGCTGTTCGCGCCACGCCGTCAGGGTGCGGAGATTCTCGCCGCCGAACTCGCCCGCGAACTGCCCAACACCCACCCGCTGGAATTGACCGACGAACAACGCCAGCTCGTCGGCGACCCACTCGCCAAGATGCTCAAGTCACGCATCGCATATCATCACAGCGGACTTAGCTACGCCGTACGCGCGGGCGTCATCGAACCGCTTGCCAAGGCCGGTCAATTGCGCGCGGTTGTTGCCACCATGGGCCTCGCCGCCGGCATCAATTTCTCGCTCCGTAGCGTGGCGATCGCCGGCAACTCGTATCGGCGCGATCAAGTCGAAGTCCCGCTACGCCCCGACGAGATTCTGCAAATGGCCGGGCGCGCAGGCCGGCGCGGCATCGACGAGGTCGGCTACTTCCTGGTGAGCGCCAACGACGTCCGGTTGCGCGAGGGCTATCCCGCACAACTCGCCCGCAGTGGCATGGTGGATTGGGCGGCGCTGCTCGGCATCATGCACGGCGCGGCGGAGCGCGGGGACGAGCCGTTTCTCGAAGCGGTCAAAGTTCAGGAGCGGCTCTTCACCACCAAACCGATTCACCTGGGTGTCGAAAGTTCGCTCAAGCACCCGGACGCTCCCTGCGACCTGCACACGGACGCCGAGCGCGCCCGCCACGTCCGTCGCAAAGTGCGTGAGATCCTCAACAGCCACGGCGAGTGGGAACCTGCTCCGAAAGCGGTCGAAGTCGTGCTGGGGGAGATCAAAGTGGGGCCGCGATTTACTCAGACTGACGAAACCGGCCGTGAATCCACCAAGCGCCCGACCTTTGAGCCCGGCCGTCCACCCCTTCTCCGACCGCTCCTCAGCGAACCCGCCGCCCTCGAAAAAGTCGGCACTGGCAGCCTCGCCGAACTCACGGAGCCGGGTATTGAGCCAACGATCTATGGCCGAGCCGTCACCGTGGCAGAGGTAATGGACGACGAGAAGCTGCTCGTCGCCAAATGGGTCCGCCGCCTGACGAACTGGAGTTCGCGGCAAACCACGCGTGAATTGTGGCGCACGAAGCTCGAACCCCTGCTCCGCGAACGTTTCGCCCGTCAACGGCTCGAAGTCGTGCGGATCGAGTTCCAGCCCACCAAGGTCATGGTGCTCGTCAGCCTGGCCCGCCACACGATGCACGTGCCGGTGGATCGTCATGGCGTCGCCCTGTGGCGGCCGCAGGAGCGCCAGGTCTTCCCCCCGGATTGCGCGCAGTGCGCTTTGATCGAAACGTGTCGCAACCTGCCGACGGCGGCCGGCACCGCCTTTCTGTGGAAGCGGCTGCGGCTCGTCGATGAGCACGGAGCACCGACGCGGCGGGGACGCGTAGTCAGCTTCTTTTCCGCCGGCGCGGGACTGGCGATCGCCGCCGCGCTGGAGGACGAAAAATATCCGCTCGATGAACTGGTTTATGACCTGGCGAATCTGGATGCCGGCTTCCGGTTTTGCCGCGAGGAAGACCGGCTGGCCGGCCGGTTGCCCGTCGCGTGCCGCGCGGCATACGGCATCCAGAGCGTTGCCGGTTACCTGGAGAACGGTCTGCCGCCGAAGTATGGCAGCGGTGCCGAGCAGGTCGTGGCGGGGGTTCACAAGAATCCGTTGAGCAAGCACACGTGGGTGACCGACTGGCTCGGCGACGGCGACATCGACCGCGTAATCATCGAGTGGCGGTCGTTGATGCGGCAGATCGCGCACGCGCCCGAGCTCGAGTGGCCACGCTGGCGCGACCTCCAATACCTCGCAAAGTCGATCCTGCACGAAACCGAGTCGCCGACCGTCACCGAACTGCCGCGCCTGAGCTACCTCCAGAGCCAGCGGATCGAGCACCGGCTGGT
>CAYXDZ010000602.1:0-2285 GCA_964463815.1 uncultured Verrucomicrobiota bacterium
GTGAATCGCGGCGAATGGACCACCGCCGTGGCCGCCACGATTCTGCCGGCACCAAAGTAGGACAGGTTTTCAGAACCTGTCTCTTGAGGGAAGCCCCGGTGGTTTGCATGTCGCGGACTTTTGTCGAGCGACCGGAAAGGCGACACTCCTGTCGCCTCGAAACCGGTCTGTGCGACAGGAATGTCGCCCTTCCCCTCAACCGCTCTGGTTGCGCGTGTAACGCCGCCACAGGTGACAGCGTCTGGCCCGAACAAGCTTCTCATCCATAAACATGAATACCCGGTTCTCCCCCACTCTCGCGCCCCTTGTTCTCGGTTTCTGCCTGGGCGCGCTTAATCTGTCCGCCTCCGACTGGCCCCGCTGGCTCGGGCCCGACGGCAGCAACCACACCACCGATATCGCCTTCCAGGCCGATCTCGCCAAGTACTCCACCGCGTGGGAGGCGAAGATCGGCCGCGGCTACTCGGCGGTCAGCGTCGCGGGCGGCAAGGCGTTTGTGCTCGGCCATGACGAGCAGGCGGGCGAGACGGTCTTCTGCTTCGATGCCGCCACCGGGAAGGAACTCTGGAAGCACGCCTATCCCGCCGAACTCCTGCCGCGCATGCATCCCGGTGGTCCGAACGCCTCCGCCACGGTCGTCGGCGAGCGCGTGTTGACGCTCAGCAAGGACGGCCAGTTGTTCTGCCTCAACGCCGCCGACGGCACCAAGGTCTGGGAAGTAAAACTGCCGGCGGCAATGGGTGTGCCCGTGCCGCAATGGGGCTTCGGCAGTTCGCCGATTGTCAGCGGCCAGCAGGTGTTGATCAGCGCGGGCAAAGTCATCGCGCTGGAGTTGGCCACCGGCAAGACGGTCTGGGTTTCCCGGGAGGAACATCCCGCCGCCTACGCGTCACCCGTGGCCTTCGATTTGAACGGCCAACGCTTCATTGCCGCCATGAACGGCAAGGGCTTGTCCGTGTTGTCCGGCAAAGACGGCACCGAACTCGCCCATCGCCCGCTCAAGGCACAGTTCGATCTGCTCGCGCCGACGCCCATCGTGCTCGACCAGGGCCAGCGCATCTTCATCTCGGCAAACGCCAGCTCGGAACTGCTCGCGTTCGACGGCAAGGCAGTGAGCGTCGTTTGGGAAACCAAGGAACTGAAGAACGCACTGAACAACAGCGTCGCCGTTAACGGCACCATCTACGGCATCGACGGTCGGCAAGGCACGCCCAACTGCCGCCTCGTCGCGATGAACCTGGCCGACGGCAAAGTGCTGTGGACGAAGGACGCGTTTGGTTACGGTACGACCATCGGGGTCGGCGAAACAATGCTCGCACTCACGGAATCGGGCGAACTGGTCACCGCCAAACTATCCCCAGCCGCCTACACCGAACTGGGCCGGACGCAAATCCTCGGCAAGACCTGCTGGACCACGCCCACGGTCGCCAACGGCCGCATCTACGCCCGCAATGATCAGGGCCATCTGGTTTGCTTGAGCGCCAAATGACGGCGTTCTTCAGCCAAGGTCAACGCAGCACGCTCGTCCGTTCCTTCAACCAGTTGTAGTCGGTGGCGGCGGACGGCACGAAGGTTCCCCCAACTCCACCCCTCACCGACGGCCGTTTGGTGTCGGGCAGAACCCAGCGATGGCCTTCAACATGGCCGTCGGCGAAAGACAGGTTGGCGGCACCGTTGTGATACGAGCCCGGCAGGTTGCCCCAGCGCAGTTCTGCCCAGCGGTTCATGAAGAAGCCGTCGTTGAGCGTGTCCGGATGCTCATCGAGGAAGACGTACACGTGCGCCGGCCGCGGCATGTCCGACACCTTGTAAAACTGCACCATCCGCGGATTGAACTGGTTGGTCAGCTCACCCGGATCGCCCACCAGGGAGTTCATGGAGAAACTGCGGATGCGCGGGCCGTTCTCCGCGATCGACTTGTCGGACGGGCATTTGAAGATCGCGAAGTTCTGATGGACGTACGGCGCGAGCTTGCCGGTGGTGATCGCCGCGGTGTTGGTGTTGCCCTCACTCGACAGCCAGTCCTGCACGTTGTTCACCCAGTTCTGGCCGGTGGCAAGCGTCTCCTGGATGCCGTGGTTGTTGACCAATAGCTCCCGGTTGTCATCCGCGTAGAGTGACCAAGCGAGCGAGAGCTGCCGGAGGTTGTTGGCGCACGCGATGCCCTGCGCCTTCAGCTTCGCCTTGCCCAAGGCCGGCAATAGCAATGCCGCCAGCACGGCAATGATCGCAATGACCACCAGCAGTTCGATCAAGGTGAAGGCCACGCGGGCAACTCGTTTCGC
>CAYXDZ010000603.1:0-2280 GCA_964463815.1 uncultured Verrucomicrobiota bacterium
CAATTGAATGTAGCTATTGGTGACCGAAATCGTGTCACCGGTGATCGGATCGACCACCTCGATCACGGATTCCCATTTGGCGTGGTGGGCGCCGCGTTCGACGACGCGCGCGGATTTCGCAAGCAACCGGTCGGCCGGCTGCTGGGCGAGGATGGAGGGGGACCACAACAACGCCACGAGCAGCAGGCCGCCGGCAAAGCGCCTGCCAAGGTTTCGCCGGGAGGAGAGGTGCGATTCAGCGGGGAAGGTCTTCATAAGGGTCAGCCCGGACGGGCGGAAGAAAAGGGCACACACCGGTTTGTTCATGATCGGCGACTTTATAGCGCGATCCGGGGTGCGTGTCTTGTCACGTATTTACGTGACAAGATTCGGCCTCCAAATTCCGCCCGCACGGGGCGGAAAGCTACGAAAAGATTGGGGAAATTCAGTCCTGACCCCGGTTCCGGGCGTTCGACCACGCCAAGGGATCGACCCCGGCTATTCGGGCGGCGGAAACTGCCTCCGTCCGTGAATGCACGGCAAGCTTGATGAACAGCCGTCGAACATACGTATCAACGGTACACGGGCGCAAATTGAGCTCCGACGCTATCGACTCGTTCTTCCGACCATTGGCCAGATACTGAAGAATCTGTCGTTCCCGGCTGGAAAGGCGCTTTGCTCCCGGCAACGGTCGCTGCGCTTGACCGGACTGCTGGCGTGCTGACAACTCGATCCTCCGAAGTGGTTCGACGTTGAGGTAAACACCCCCGAGCAGGGCGGCCGCGATGGCCAGGGTGACGTGTTCCAGCGAGGGGGGCTTGAGCAGGTAGCCGCGGGCTCCCGCCTGCAGACAATCGCGAACAAGCGCCGGTTCGCTGCTGGTGGTGACCATGATGACCGAAATCCGCGGGCGCCGCTGCTGGATCTGGCGCAGGCAGCTCAGACCGCCCTGGCCGCGCGTTTTCTGGTCGAGCAGCACGATTTCGGGCGGGTCACCGGCGATGTTCCGCAGCGCGGCGGCACCATTCGGGTAGGTGCCGACAACGCGGTGGCGACCGTCGTGCTCGACGAGCAGGCGCAGGGCGCATCTTGCAACCGGATCGGCGTCAACGATGGCTACCCGACAGGCTGATTCCTCCATGTGATCCCCCTAAATCGACTCTGGTTCATACGTGATCCGCTCTGCTGCTTCTCCCCGGCTCCAAGCCGGTCCTAATTGATGCTTTGGAAGCTATTTTGGAGGGCACCATTTTGGAAGCAGAATTTGCAGAAAATTGCGGTTCGCTGCGTGAAGATCGCGTGACGATGCGCGAATACGGGGGCTGTGGTTTCCGGTGCTGAAACTTTGGCCGCGGCACGGACAAAACAGGCTAAGCGGATAACGGCAGAAGCACGTCAAGCGCTTCGTGAAAAAAGTTTCTGCGCGTTGCTGCGCGATGACTGATCCCAGCGGCGGGAGCGTGCGCGCGACACGTTGACGGACTTGTTCCGGTGAAGGGAAGAGTTGCAGCACCTCTCGGCGGCCAGTTCGCAGCGGTGTGAGAACCTGCGCGAGCTTTCACGGGAAAATGGTCTGCGCGTGGGTTTGCTTTTGAATCGCACGTGAGATTGTCCGATGAGTGCGCTTGTCACCACGAGCTATGGCACTCAAATTCAAATCGAAGGACAAGATTCCCGCCGATCAGTTGACCGCGCAGGAAATCCTGGAGCGGATTCAGAAGGCGCAGGGATAAGCAAAGCGAGGGAGTGCTCATGAGAAACGATGCAATGCATGCAGCGATGGCAACCTGGGCGGCCAAGGATCTTCCCGGCCGGCTCAGTGTTGCCGAGACGGCGAAGGTGCTGGGCTTTGCCGAGCATGACATTCAGATCCTCATGAGCACCGCCAAGCTGAAGCCATTGGGTGACCCTGCGCCCAATGCGCCCAAGTGGTTCGCCGCCATTGAAATCATTCAACGGGCGACCGATCAGGAGTGGTTGAGCCGGGCGACCAGGGACGTCTCGAAATACTGGCGGCACAAACGGGAGCGCCGGCAGTCCGGACCGGGTCGTCTGCGGAAGTGCCAAGGTGCTGCTGACGCTGCCCGGTCACCCAAAGCGGGGATGCTGGCCGGCGAACCAGCCCGCGCCACACCGGGTGCTCAGACAGCGCAGAGTCCAGAGGGTCGGTAACGCGAGCGATCGGTGGCCTTTCCCATCGGTCCCGGGGACAAGGTGGACGCTTTACAACTGAACGGATCGGTGGGATGTTCGTCCCACCATGCAACACACCGTCACCCTGGATGCCAAAAGCCGCGTGAG
>CAYXDZ010000604.1:0-2269 GCA_964463815.1 uncultured Verrucomicrobiota bacterium
TTTCGAGCGGAAACACTTTCTGCGCTTCGTCGGCGGCGAGGAATTCCAGCAACTTCACGGCTGCCGCCCGATTCTTGGAAGCCTTGGTGATGCCCGCGCCGCTGATGTTCACGTGCGTGCCGCGATCACTCTGATTGGGGAAAAAGACCGCGAGTTTGGCGGCGGCTTCGCGATCCGCCGCCTCGGTCGAATTCACGAGCAGGCCAAAGTAGTAGGTGTTCACAATCGCCACATCGCCGAGACCGGCGGCCACGGCCCGCAATTGATCGCGGTCGCTGCCCTGCGGCGGGCGGGCCATGTTGCCGCGCACCGCCCGCGCCCATTCCTGCGCTTTCGCCTGGCCCTGATGTGAAATAACCGAGGCCAGCAGGGACTGGTTGTAGATGTTCGCCGAGGAACGCGCGAGAATGCGGCCGCGCCATTTGCTGTCGGCCAGGTCCTCGTACGTGGACAAGTCCGAAGGTTTCACGCGGTCCCTGGCGTAAATGATCACCCGCGCACGCTTGGTAAAGCCAAACCAATGACCCTCGGGATCGCGCAACGAGGCTGGGATCCGGTCTTCGAGTGACTTGGATTGCACCGGTTGCAGCAACCCCTCCTTCTCCGCGCGCACCAGGCGCCCGGCATCGGCGGTGATAAGAATGTCGGCCGGCGTGTTGGCTCCCTCGGCCTTCAAGCGTTCGATCAGCTCGTCGGCACCCGCCTTGACCACGTTGATCTTGATGCCGGTCTGCTTGGTGAACGCCGCGAACAACGCGTCGTCGGACTCGTAATGCCGATGGCTGTAAAGCGTAAGTTCATTGGCGAAGGCCGGCAGCGCGAGACTCAGCGCCAGGGCGAGGAAGGACAAGCGTTTCATGTGTGGCATGTATTTAAGTGATTGAGGAACGGTTGCAAATTCAAACCCGAGGCCGTCGCGGGCGGTTACGTCTGACGCCGGAAACTTGTCATCCGTTACCCTGGATGACTGCCGTTGGCTTGCGCTTTTGTGTCGTTTCGTTGCGCTGGCCTGACGCGGCAGCACCCGCGTCGGCAAACCGGCCACGGGTGCTGCGGTTGTTCGGCTGGAGGAGCGAACGAAATGTCAGAAGGTGAATTCCAATCCACCGTAAAAGGTCTGCGCGATGCCCGGCCGAGGACCGTGCGGGATGCGCGACACGATGTATTCCTCATCCGTCAGGTTGCGGATGCCGGCGAAAACCCTGGACCAGTCGTTCAACCGCGCCTGCGCGGTCAGGTCGAGCAGGAAGTAGCTGTCCGTCTTGCCGAACCGCGCGTCGGGCGTGCCGTCCGGACGTTCCTGCAAGGAAGTGTTGCTGCCGGTGGCGAAGGTTTCGGGCACGTAAGTGGCGTTCAGGTAGAGGCCATAGCGGTCAAACTCCACACCGATGCGCGCGTTGATCTGGTACTCCGGGACGTAAGGAACGCGATTGCCATCCTCAGCGCCGGAAAAGATGGATTCCGCGTTCGCGTTGCTGGCATCGCCGGTGAAGCGCGCGTCGGTGTAGGTGAAAGCCAGTCCCAGCGGGACCCCCACGATCCAGTCGTGGTCCGCGCCGGGATCGTAGGCGAGCGACAACTCAAACCCATGCACGTCCACGTCACCGGCATTTTCGGTGATTCCTGTGCCCGCACCACCCACGTTGGCATCGACGATCAGGTCGCGGAAGGCGCTGAAGAAGTAAACCCCTTCGACGGCAAACCCGCGTTCCGTCCGGTAACGCATGCCGGCTTCGGTGGAGAGGGAAGTCTCCTCGTCCAGTCCGTTGCCGATCGCCCCGCCCGGCCCCGGCACCGCAAAGCCCCGATGCACGCCCGCAAAGAGCGAGACTTCCTGGGAGACTTCGTAATCCGCGCCCAGTCCGCCGCCCAGCACATCGAGATCACCCCGCTGCCGCGTCGGCGTGGCCGCGTTGAAGTTGATCTGGCTGTAATCGATGATCTCGTAGCGCACGCCGGGAGTGAGGCTCAGCCGGCCGAAGTCCACTTTGTCCTGAACGTGAAACGCCCACGCGGCGGAATCGGCCTCGCGGTTGTCCTGCGAGCCGGGTGCCCCGACCGTCGAACCGGT
Source organism: uncultured Verrucomicrobiota bacterium (assembly GCA_964463815.1). Taxonomy (GTDB): domain Bacteria; phylum Verrucomicrobiota; class Verrucomicrobiia; order Limisphaerales; family RI-55; genus RI-55. The sequence goes on from CAYXDZ010000604.1 coordinate 2,072, forward strand.
GATCGCGCCCGTCGCATCCTGGTTGAACACCGTGTCGTTCTGAAAGCGGCTGGACTGATCGTAATGGAAGCGAATGCCGCCATCCAGGGTGTGCTCCACGGACCCGGTCTCGAACTCGTAACGGTAATTCTGCTCCAGGCCCCAGGCGTAGTAACTGCGGTTGTTGTTGCGCACGCGGAGCTGGCCGGCCTGCTCGCC
>CAYXDZ010000605.1:0-2256 GCA_964463815.1 uncultured Verrucomicrobiota bacterium
GCATCGGCGACCTCGACGGAGACGTTGACGGTGGCACCTTCCGGGGTGGCGCACTCGGTCTGCACCGGATCGGAGCAGGTGATCGTCGGCGCGGCGTTGGAGAGCGGGATCAACTGACCGCGAATTTCACCCGCCGGATTCAATGCGGTGTGGATGTTGACGTAATAAAGTCCGGCGAGCAGGTCTGCCGCCTCGGCTGCTTCCAGGATGACGGTGCCGAGAATGACGCCGCCCTTGGCCGGGTCGCCCGCCGCCAGATGCTGCCCGGCAGTGTTGAAGTTATGAATCACGCCGATCGATTCATTGACGGTCGCGGGACCATGGATGTGCGCGCCCGTGGCCGGACCGGTCAAATCGGTGAACAGCGCCGAGGAACCGTAGCCGATGGCGAAGCTGAGTTCGCTCGTCTCGGTGTCGAAGAAAATGCCGCTTAGAATTCCCCCCCCACTGCCCTCGCTGGGAGTGACGACGGGAGGAATTTCATTGGCGGGGCTGAGACCGGTCGCGGCGCTGGTGCCGGCCGGCGAAAGCGCGAACGGGATGGTCTCCGCCGAAACGGACCAGGCCGTCAGGCAGGAGGCGATGAGGAGGGAGGAGTACTTCATGGTGGTTTTGGTTAAATGAATCCACGCTTCTGAACGTGGCGGATGCGTTAACTAATGATGTGCCCGTGAGCCAGTTTGCCAAACCCAAAGTGTGAACCATCTGGTCACCAGCGGGTTGTTCATGGATTGAGCTTGGAACAGACGAACGACCTGGCGGGATTGCGATTTTTGAACAGTGCCAGCCAGCCCTGCTGGCCAAAGCTCATTCGGACTTAACGCCATCCGGGGAAACTCTTGCTGTTCACTCCGGCGCAATCCCCGTAGCGTCGCCGCATGCGCATTGTTAATCTGAATCCCACGCCCGAGATTGGAGCCAGCGGCTGGTTCGTCGAGATCGACGGTCACCGCATCCTGCTGGACGCCGGCATGCATCCCAAGCTCGAAGGCCGCGAGACGCTGCCGCTTTTCGACCGCGTGAAGGACGAGGAACTGGATGCCATCGCCATCTCCCACTGCCATCACGATCACGTCGGCGCGCTGCCGGTGGCGGTGCGGCACTGGCCCAAGGCGCATGTGTTGATGACTGAGTTGAGCTACTTCCTCGTCGAGCGCGTGCTGCACAACTCGGTCAACGTGATGAAGCGTCAGCGCGACGAGCTTGGGATCAAGGACTACCCGCTGTTCACCCACGAGGAAGTGGATGACATCGAGCACATCTTCCAGGGCTTCAAATACAATCGCGAAGTTGAGTGGGCCGCCCACGAACGGCTCAAGGCGGGGTTTCCCTCACCGACGCTGGAGTTTTATGACGCCGGTCACGCCCTCGGTTCGGCGGGTGTCATGTTGCGCGGCCGGAAGGAAACGCTGTTCTTCACCGGCGACGTTTGCTTTCAAGATCAAACCATTCTCAAGGGCGCGCGCTTCGAGGACGTGCAGGCCGACGTGCTGATCCTGGAAACCACGCGCGGCAACCGCGAAGTCCCTGCCGGGTTTACCCGCGAGGCTGAAATCGACCGACTCACCGCCGCCATCGACACCGCGCTAAAAAAGAAGGGCTGCGTGTTGCTGCCCACCTTCGCGCTGGGGCGAACTCAAGAGATGCTCGCGCTGCTGGCCGTGCTCATGAAGGAGGGCAAAATTCCGCAGCAACCCGTCTTCATCGGCGGCCTCGGCCGGGTGTTCACCGAGATTTACGACCTCGAGGCGCACCGCACGCATCGCAACCTGACCAACCTCTCCCTGACGGAGGCGCACAACTTGATCGTGCTCGACAAGGGCCAGGCCGAAATCATGAAGCTCAAGGGCGGCCGCATCTTTGTCATCACCGCCGGGATGATGAGCGAGAACACCGCCGCGCACGATCTTGCCATGCGGATGGTCGGCGACGAGAAGCAGTCGATCTTTTTTGTCGGTTACGCCGATCCCTCGACACCGGCCGGCCGGTTGCGGGCAGCGCAGCAGGGCGAAACATTTCACTTCAGTCCCAGCGGCGGGCAACTGACGAAGAAGTGCGACGTGCAGGAGTTCGATCTGACCGCGCACGCGAACCGGGATGAGTTGCTGGATTTCGTTTCCCGCGTGGCTCCCCGCGCCGTTGTGCTCGCCCACGGCGACGAAGATTCCAAGGCGTGGTTCATTGAACAGATCCGGACCAAGCATCCGAAGATCAAGGTGATCAATCCGCAGCCGGGGGAGGAAATCAAGGTGTAGG
>CAYXDZ010000606.1:0-2236 GCA_964463815.1 uncultured Verrucomicrobiota bacterium
AGCGAACCGTCAGTTGCGAATCCTGCCACGGGCCGATGAAAGATCACGTGCTTGCGTACAAGACCGGGACCAAACCGGCCGCCGTCAACCCACCGACTCGGGAACAGGTTTTGCACACGTGTGCTTCCTGCCATTCGCGACGGGCGGAGCTCACCGGTGATTTCCAGCCCGGCGAGGATTATTTCGATCATTACCACCTCACCGTGCCGGACTTGAGCGACACCTATTTCGCGGACGGCCAGGTGAGCGGCGAGAATTACGTGTTCGGTTCGTTCGTCGGCAGCCGCATGCACGCGGCCGGCGTGCATTGTCTGGACTGTCACGACGCCCACACGACGAAGCTGATTCTGCCCGGCAACAATCTTTGTATGCGCTGCCACAGCGGCGGCTACCCGAACAGCCCGAAGATCGATCCGGTGGCGCACAGCTTTCACGCGGCGGACAGCCCCGGCAACCAGTGTGTGAACTGCCACATGCCGCACACGACCTACATGCAGCGGCATCCCCGGCGCGATCATGGATTCACCATTCCCGATCCGTTGCTCACCAAGCAGCACGGCGTTCCCAACGCCTGCAATCGGTGTCACACGGATAAGGACGCCGACTGGGCGCTCGCCGCCGTGGAAAAGAATTATGGCGACAAGCTGAACCGCCATTCGCGCCGCCGCGCCCAGGCCATCGCCCGCGCGCGCGCGGGTGACGCGACGGCGAAGGCGGAAATCCTGCGCCTGCTGACGGGCGATGACACGGCTTATTGGAAGGCGGTGGCCGCGAACGTGATTGATCCGTGGCTGCCCGACGCGGACGTGCAGCAGGCGCTGATTGCTTCGCTGGCCGACACCAATGCACTGCTGCGTGCGCATGCTTCATTCGCGCTCGCCCCGGCCGCCCAGGCGGGTGGGACGGCCGCGCGTACCGCGTTGCTTGATCGATTGAACGATTCGAGCCGCGGCGTGCGCGTCAATGCCGCCTGGGGATTGCGCCAGGAAGTGGCGGGCGCAGCCACCGCCGGCCGCGAGTTGGAGCACTTTCTAAATTACAATGCCGATCAACCGACCGGCCAGTTGCAGCTCGGCACCTGGCATCTGGCGCGAGGCAACCCGGCGGCGGCGCTGGAACATTTTCAACGAGCCGTCGCCTGGGATCCATTTTCCGCACCCATGCGCCATGAACTCGCCGTGCTTTACAGTCAGTTGAACCGCCCGGCCGAGGCCTTGGCCGAGCTCCAGGCGGCGGTGCGGCTCGCGCCCGGGGAAGCCGAGTTTCACTACAAGCTGGGGCTCGCGTGGAATGAATCCGGCGAGCCCGGGTCAACGATCCAAAGTTTGGAACGGGCGGTGGAACTGGATGCCCGGCATGCGCGCGCCTGGTACAATCTTGGGCTGGCGCGGCAGCAGGCGGGACTTTCCCCGGCGGCGATCGACGCCTTATTCCGCGCGGAATCACTGGCGCCGGAAGACGCCCGTGTTCCCTTCGCGCGGGCAACCATTCATGCGCAGTTGGGGCAACTTCCCGAGGCGCGGACAGCGGCAGAACGCGCGTTGAGCCTGGACCCCGGCTTCACCGATGCGCGGCGCTTGCTCGAGGCGTTGCGGCAGCCGCTGCCCTGAAGCGGCACCACCTCGACGATCACCAAGGCGGACTTCAGCAACAACCTGAACCAGCTCGAAGGGCACGCGGGGAGCAATCCGCTGCCGGTGACGTTCTGGGGCAAGGTGAACGAGGCGGCGACGGTGACGGTCAAGGGCGAGAATGCGAAGGTGGACTCGGACCATGGGTTTCGCCACACGGTGGACCTGAATGCCAACACCCAGCCCCAGCAGGTGGCGGTGGTGGCCAAGGATTACGGACAGGCACCGGGGAACACGACGACCCGCAATGCCAATCTGATTGTTCAGGGCGGGACGGCGCGGACGCTTCTTTACGACGCCAATGGGAATCTGACCAACCATGTGGCCGGTGGTGTCACCACCCTTTACGAGTGGGACGCGGAAGACCGGTTGGTGGCGGTGCGGACCGGTTCGCAGATGAGCAAGTTTTACTACGACGGCTTTTCGCGGCGGACAAAGATCGAGGAGGGGACGTACAGCGGTGGGGTGTTCACGCCGAACAGCGGCCTGACAAAGAAACTCCTCTGGGTGGGCGGGACGATTGCCGAGGAGCGGAATGCGAGCGACGTGATGCAGAAGAAGTTCTTCGGGCTGGGGGAATGGCGGAACGGGGTGGGCAACCTGTA
>CAYXDZ010000607.1:0-2236 GCA_964463815.1 uncultured Verrucomicrobiota bacterium
CCATGTTCATCAAACGCCTCGGCCCCGATCCTCACGCGCATGGCCAGCAGACCATCGCCCTGACTGGTTGCCCGGACATCTGGCAGCTCAGCTCCGGTGACTTTGCCGTCATTGGCATCGACCGCACAGATGAGCTGAAACCCATCCTGCCGCCCACGGCCGGCTGTGGACCCGACGAGCGGATTGTATGGATTCCCCGGGAGCTGCTGGTTGGTGCCAAGCGGGACATTCCCGACCGGGTTTAGCGCCCCGTGGACGGCATGGTAGAATGGGGGGATGACTTTCATCCAGTGGGTGGCCATGCATGGGATGGACCTGCTCCAAGCCATCGGCATCATCACCAGCCTGGGTTTTGCAACGGCCGCGTATCGCCGGGACGATGTCTCACGGAAGGTGGCCAATCTGCTGACCCTCACCAAGAGTCACCGCGAAATCTGGTCCGAAATCTATCAACGGCCGGAACTGTCCCGTGTGTTGTGCCGGTCGGTGGACTTGCGGGCCTTTCCTATCACGCAGGCGGAGGCAATGTTCGTCACCTTCCTGCTGCATCACCTCGGCGCAGCTTACCGGGCCATGCAGGAGGGGATGTTCACCACCCGGCAGGCGCTGGACCGGGATATTCGCTGGTTTCTCAACCTGCCCATCCCCCGGACAGTCTGGGAGCTGTCCCGTGACTTTCTGGAACCGGACTTCGTGCGATTTGTGGAGACGCATCGCAATCCGGATGCAAGTTGACCCAAAGAAAAACCCAACCACGAATGGTCGGGTATGGGTGTCTCAGCTATAAAAATAGCCCATCGATCTGAGCGACGCATGGCGTTCACGGCCGATGATCACGTGGTCGATGACTTCGATTTTCAGCAACTGGCCGGCGCGAATCAGATCCCGCGTGACCTTGATGTCCGCCTCGGACGGTTCGGCTTCTCCGCTCGGATGATTGTGCATGAGCACGATGGCCGAAGCGGCAGCGATGATGGCCCCGCGAAACACCTCCCGTGGATGAACCAGAATGGTGTCCAGGGTTCCGATGCTTATCAACTGATGACCTTTCACCCGCCGCCGGGTGTTCAACAGCAGGACCGCGAAGCACTCGCACTCCGGGTTGAAGTGCGGAATGCTTTTGATGTTGAGGTTCCAATATGCCGCCGCGTGTTCCGGCGTCTCGCAGCAGTGCAACTCTTCCGGCAGCGGACACTCGCGCAAGGCAATGACCTTGTATTCGCTTGCCGCCAGCAGGCGTTCGTTCAGCACGACAGATGTCGCGGGCGTGACTGGATACTTGGCACGCGGTTCGCCGGCAGTTGCACCGCGCGGAGCCCCGCACGGATGCTGCCAGCAACGGCGCTTGCGGTTCCAGTGAAAGCCCAACTCCTTGAGCCGGGCACGGACCGTCTCCAAGGGCGGCGTGTTGAATTCGAGCCAGACCCATTGGCCGACGATGGCTGCATGGTCGATGAGTTCGGGCAGTTCGGCTTTGAGCCGCTGAAGGAGCGCCTGCGCGGGGCCGGCGCTTGAATTTGATTCGGGCATGGTTACTCTCCTGTGTGGCCGTCCACCCGCGCGAACGGGCAGCTTCTGGTTGTGGTTACTCTCACCGGAAGCGCGGACGGCCGCTCAACGGTGAGGGAAGGAAGTTGGTTTCCTGAAAGCCAATGCGTTCAAGGAACATCCACCTGAGTCCAGTGTACCACGCTGGAGTGCATTCCAGAAACCGGCCGGCTACGAATCAACCTCCACTCGCTGGCGACTGCGGGCGCGGCTTGCCCGCGCGGAGCACACGCAGTGAAAAGCCGCGGCCGTTCTCGAACGGTTCGACGCGGGCCTCTGCGCCGCCAGCGATGAAGCAACGGCGATCCGCGATGACGTGAGTTTCTTCCAAGCCCTGCAAGTCGCGCTGAACAAGCAGAGCAGCCCGAACCGCAAGACGCCCGAGCAGATCGACGCCGCCATCCGCCAGCTCGTGAGCAAGGCCATCACCACCGAGGGCCAGGTGATCGACGTCTTCACCGCCGCCGGATTGCCCAAGCCGGACATCAGCATCCTGAGCGACCAGTTCCTCGCCGAAGTCCGCGGCCTCAAGCACAAGAACGTCGCCGCTGAACTGCTGGAGAAGTTGCTCAAGGACGAACTCAAGGTGCGCTCCAAGCGCAACCTCGTGCAGAGCCAGGTCTTCAGCGAGAAGCTCAAGAAGACGCTCAACGCCTATCACAACCGCGCCATTTCCACGATGGGAGTC
>CAYXDZ010000608.1:0-2232 GCA_964463815.1 uncultured Verrucomicrobiota bacterium
AGCCCGGGGTGCTGAATCGCCTCGGCGTAGTCGGCGTGATTCGGCCACTTCATGCCGCCTCCTTTGCTGCGCGCGGCCAGCGGATGACCATCAGCGTGGTGTCGTCGTTTTCCAGCCGGCCGCCCTCCCGCTCCTCCACGACCAGTTGCTTGAAGGCCACGCCATCGGTGAGGGCGGCCAACGTTTGCCAGGGTTGCTCTCCCACCAGGTGCCGGCTGAGAAACCACTTGGCCAGCGCATCGGTCATGAGGAAAAACAGATCGCCGGGCTGACAGTCCCCGGCCGCGACCTTCAGTTGTTCACAGACCAGTCGGTTCTGCTGCGGGTTGGTCGTGATCAACATCGGGCTGTGCGTAAACTCCGCGGGACGTGTCAGCGGAAACGAATGCAGCAGCCGACCCGCGCGCACCTGAAACAAACACGAATCGCCGACGGCCTCGGCCCGCCAGCGCATCGGCGGCGCGGAAGCCAGCCCCAGCAGGCGACGCCAAAAAGCCGGCCGGGCATAACCTTTTGCTGTCTCCTGCGCGATGAATTCCAGGGCGAGCAAGGTGGTGCAGGCGCCGGCTTGGGCCTTCTCCATTGCGAACCACGGCAGCTTGTCCCAGGGGATGCCCTGTGACCAAGCTTCCTGCAGGGGTTGCAACCAGTTGCTCCAACGCAGCGGGGCGGGTTCATCGGCGGGCGGATTCATGATGAATTCCAGCGCGAGAATCTGCGACCAGCGATCGGCAAACGAAGTCTGCGTGGCCCCGTCCGCGATGGCAAAGCGACGGCCCTCGCTCGAACTGCCGGTGGCATCCTCGTATTCCTCGGCACTGTTGCCCAGCTTGGTCACGCCGAAGATTTGGACGTCCGGTTCCATGGTCGGCCTAGCGCAATCTGCCCGAGCGCGTGCCGAGATCCAGGAAGCGAATCAGTTCCGTGAGATCGGCGTTGAAGGCAAATCCCCGCGCGTCGGCGGGCAGCTCCATGCCCTCGGAGCGGGCCTGTTCGGCGAGGTTTTCGGGCAACGGACTCGTAACCTCGAAGAGCGTGCGCGCGAAGTCATCCGGCAGCTCGTCGTCATCAGCGGGAAACACGACCGGCTTCGTCGGTTGATCCGAGATGTGGCAGTTGAAGAACAACACTTCGCCATCCTCCGTGGCGAGCTGGCGCAACGCGGTGGCCTGGGGCACCGGGCCGGTGTCCGTCGCCGCGCCGTCCGAGATGTTGATCACGATGGGTGGATAGGACCGCGGATGAGCGGCCACCCACGGCGTGAGCAAATCGACCGTCCGCTGGATCGCCTCGCCCATCGGAGTGACCCCTTTGGCGTGCGGCTCAAACCAGATGGGAAACTTGACGAGGTGCTCGGTACGCGAACCGTTGCCATTGCCGTTCACGCCATACTTCCGGCGCTCCTCGATCCGCGCGGGTTGCGTGGCGATGTCGCTCAACGGCACCAACTGCCGGCCGGCCAGCGGACCACTGAACACGTGCCCGACCGTTTCGCCATAACCGATCACGGCGACCTCGTAAAAGTTGCGCACCCCTTCGCCGCGTGCGCACTTGATCACCAAGTTTTGCAGGAGCCGGTTGATGGCGTCGGCCACGCTGTCGGCCTTGCGGCGGTTGTCCGCGCCGGGCAACGGGTTTTCCATCGACCCCGATTGATCGATCAAAAAGACGAAGCAGCTCGGATTTGCGCGGCTGATTTCTGCTGAGTAGGGCATGGTGGTGTCTCGTAATGAGTCAACCCGTGAGACCTGCCGCCATTGAACACGCCAATGGCGGCGTCTGCGGAGGCTTAGCAAAAGGACTGCCGGGCTGGGGAATGAGCCTGGAAGGCTGGCATTTTGGCATGCTCGAAAGGAGAAACCGTTTGCCTTCGGCCGCGGGGGTGGGGTTCACTCGCGTCCCCAAAATCCCATGGCCGGCGACAAACCAGAAACCAAACCAACGGGCAGCCGGTCGAAGAGCCAGGAGTCCGGGCCCGACCTCGAAATCAAGGACGCCCAGCTCATCTTCAACTCGGTCTGGACGGGCCTGACCGAGGAATTTGGACGCGAGCACCTGCGTTTTGCCAAGGAGATCATTCTGCTCGGTGGCGCGCCCGGTTCCGGCAAGGGCACCAACACGCGCTTCATTCTCAACGCCCGGGGCCTTACCTGCGATTCCATCGTCGTCAGCGATCTGCTCGGCAGTCCAGCCGCGCGCCGGATCAAGGAGAGCGGTCATCTGGTCGGCGAC
>CAYXDZ010000609.1:0-2232 GCA_964463815.1 uncultured Verrucomicrobiota bacterium
GGCCGGGAAAGCGCCCGAGGAGATCGAGGCGGTGTGGTTCGAGACGATCGCGCGGCTGTTCCCCAACAAGACGAACACAGACCTCAAACCCCACGAGTGGGGCAAGCTCAAGGCGGCGTTCGCGGATGCGATCCCGATGTGAGTGGCAGATTCAAAAGCTGAGAGCTGAGAGCTGAGAGCAGAAAGCGAACATGATGAAGACTGTGCGTCCGCGAAGGGTGTTTGGCCGGGTCCGTTTCAGCGTCCGATCCGCTGACGGGGCCGAGACGAAATACATCGTCGAGATGGGGCGGGATGGTTTGCGCCTGCGACGGAAGCATCACCGCCAGGTGACCCATCTCACGTTCACGCAACTGACCGACCTGGTCGCACGGCAGTTGTTGCTGCCGTTGTGAGAGCGGACCGAGAAATCCATATCGCCTCCATGAACATGCCCCGCACGGCACCCCTCACCCCGACCCTCTCCCCTCGGAGGGGAGAGGGAGGGTTTTCTTGGGGCGCGGTTACCCCGGGTGGCGACCGCGATACGGTCTTACCCGGGGCTAATTTCTCCTTGCCCTTTCAGGGCTGCAATTTGAGCCGACTCACGTCGGCTGCTACCAAAAAATATTATGATCAAGAGACTTAAGGTGACGGAGATTGTGACGGACGCGGGGACGCAGGTGCGCGCGGGTCTGAATGAAGGGACGGTCGCGGATTATGCCGAGGCGCTGGCGGACGGCGCGAAGTTTCCGCCGGTCATCGTGTTTCACGATGGCAGCCGGTTCATTGCCGCCGATGGCTTCCATCGCATACAGGCGGCGATCCAGACCGGCGCGGCCCTGATCGAATGCGAGATCCGCCAAGGTGGCAAAACGGAGGCGCTGAAGTTCGCCCTGGGGTGCAACGCGCATCACGGCTTGCGCCGGACAAACGCGGACAAACGGCACGCGGTGGGGCTGGCCCTGGCGGAGTGGCCGCGGCTGTCCAGTGCCGAGATCGGGCGCATCTGCGCGGTGTCGCACCCATTCGTCGAGGGGTTACGTGAGGAGATTCAACCTGTAACGGTTACAGGGTGCTCGCGGATTGGTCGGGATGGGCGCGAGCGGAAACTGCCGCCGCCGCCGATGCAGCGGAGGGGGGCGATGGGCGCCCAAGCCACACCTCATCCGGCCTCCGGCCGCCTTCTCCCCAGCGCGGAGAAGGGAATCGGGGCGGAGAGAGAGCCAGTCACACCACCGCCGCCGCCGGGTCGGGCGGTGGACGGGACGGGCTGGCCGATTCCAACGCAGTTGATTCCGCTGTGGCAGCGCGCGGCGGAAGTGCAGGAACTGCTCACCATCCTCAGTCGGGTGAAGGGCGCACTCCGTACCGCCCAGGAGAATCGGGACACGCTGTTCGCCGAGGTCAATTTCTCGTCGGCGTTGTCGCAACTGGATCAGGCGTGGACGGATGTCAAAACGGCGAAGCCGTTCGCGGTGTGCCCGACCTGCCAAGGGCAGGTGCCCGACCACTGTACGCTGTGCCGCGGGCGCGGCCTCATCTCGGAGTATCGCTGGAACACGTGCGTCACGCGCGAGGACAAGGAGTTTCGCCAGCGGGCAAAACAGAAAGCGGAAAGCGGTAAGTAGAAAGTGCCCACGAAACACACGAAACACTTGAAAGGGAGCCGAAGCTTGGCCTGCCAAATTGAACCACGAATGAACACGGATGAACAATGATGGATTGGCCGCAAAAGGGCGCAAAGGGCGCAGACTACTCAACCCAGAGGCCGACGTAACCTTTCAATAGGTTTTCGATGGGTGGATAGATCATAGATAGCTCTATGAGGGGAAGATAAGCGACATCAATCGCCTTTGCAGCCGCAGTGCCCGGATAAGCCTCTTGGTACTTCACGGCAGGCCCCGTACCGAGGACGTAAATGACAACAGGAAAGACGATGAACAACAGATACGAAAACATGCCCGGGGGTTTCCGGGGCGAGGCAGGCGCGGCTGCGATGGCTTCTGCTTCTCCCATCGACGCGACGGTAGCGCCGACAGGAAACAGAATCAACCGCGGAGACGGATCAGCACAGAAGCAAACGGAGGACACAGAGGGGATACCACCCGCCTTCGCGATGATGCTACGGCGCGGCAAGCAGATGAACACGGATTTGATTTGGGCGCCGACGCAGACCGAAGGTCGGCTTCCCATGTGCCCTACCGGGTGAACTCGTTATGAACCTGAGACCTTATCAAGCGGAGGCGTCGG
>CAYXDZ010000610.1:0-2231 GCA_964463815.1 uncultured Verrucomicrobiota bacterium
TCCCGGAAAGACCCGATGAGCTCAACTCCACGTCGGACTCCCTCTCTCCGAGCTTGGGTAATACCGTTACGCCGGCCCTTACCCGCTGTCAATCGGCGCGTGGTGGCGATGACGAGGCGGATTGCCTGCGCTACCTGGTGGCGACGAAGGGCCGGACGGTCAGTGCGCGGAAGTTGAGGGGGGTGTAAACCGCGGATGAACGCGGATGGACGCAGATGGCGGCTCCATTCCCTACGGGTTAGGCCGTCGCGATGAGATGGAGTCCGACATAGATGCCAACGAGTAAAAGTGCGAGAATCGGCCAGAGCACTCGCTCTCGTCGAACGAAAGCAGCTATAACCAAACCTGCTCCGACAAATGGTAGCCAATACCGAAGCTGAACGTCGAGTGAGCCGCCGAGCTCCGGGCCGAGTGCAAATGGCAGCACGATGGCGAGAAACATCACTACCACGCAAACTCCACTCAGTAGCGGTCCTCGTTTCATGGCGTGTGCAGCGGCCTAACGCTCCAGTGAGGCGCGGCGGGCGGCGGCGGGGCCTCTGCGGCAAGGTTGAGGTTCAAGTTTCATCACGACTCGCGAATCGGAGCGGCTCCCCGCCGTTGCCTCGACTGGATTTGTTCGCCTTTTCACGTCTCTTTCTGGAATCCAGTCAAATGGCGGGCACGCTCCCGTGCGAGCTGCGATGCTCCGGGATGCGCCGCTGCAACCTCGATAAGCCTCAGCCACCTGTCTCTATCTTTCGGTTTGCCGTTGAGTATGCGGTTCACCATCCACAAGGTAAGATTAGTGGGTTTGCGCGACACCGAGGCGAAAAGCAAATCCTCGTACGATCCAATCTGGCGCTCCATCGTGTGAACCAACACACCTGGCGATCCCAAATCAGAATCAGCCAAGCGCTCCATCAAACGAAAGAACTCGGGAAACGCTGCGCTCGGTGTAGGTAGTAACAAAACGTCATCGCAAATCTCTTCGAGCCGTTGCATTCCGCGAGCGGTCCGTATGCTATCGTCGAAATCCACAGCAGTTAGCGAGTTTAAGTCGCGGACGATCATTTCAAGGGGACGAGGCATCTTGATGGCAGTCCTAATAGCCCATATTCAATATGGCTTATCCCGGAAAGACCCGGTGAGTTCAACTCCACGTCGGACTCCCTCTCTCCGAGCTTGGGTAATACCGTTACGCCGCCCCTTACCCGCTGTCAATCAGACTGATGCAAGCGTGCGAACGACCCATCGGACTGTCCCCTGACCTGGCCTCATCATTGAAAAACCGGCACCACGACTTCCGGGTAAACACACATTCGGCGGGAGCCCCGCCCCACCTGGGTTCAGAACAGTTTTTCGACGCGGGTCTCGCGCAGCGTGTAGGCGCAGGTGTAGGTGGCTTTGGGGCCGGAGCCGTTCTTCGTGATCTTCACGTCCACCACGGCCGGGCCGTGCTGGCGGCGGATGCGAACGGCTTCCTCCTTCGCATCTTCGCGGGTGGGAATGCACATGCAGCGGCGGCGGGTCTCGATGGTGACGGTGCGCGTGAGCCGGAGGAGGCATTGCAGCCAGCGCGGGGCGCGGTCGTCGAAGGGCGATTTCATGGCTCAATCCTCGTCGGGCAACATGACGGTGATGGCGGGCTGGGGATCGTTGAGATCGAGCGGGCCGCAGGTGGCGACGAGCTTGATCAAGCGGGCGCGCGTGTTGTCGTTGCGGACGTAGAGGGCGACGGGCAACCGTGACGGCGTGCTCGGAGAGCCCGCCCTACCTGCGCGGAGGATGGCGAAGCGCAACATCCAAACAATGTCCCACAGGCGGCCGGCCTCGTCCTGGGCGGTGACGCCCGGAGGGACGGTGACGTATTGGTCGAAGACGGCGCGGGTCAGGAACACGGGGAACGTGATGCCCGCCTCGCGGGCGGTGGTGGAAACGTCAACTTGGAAGCCGTCGGCGAGGGCCTGCTGGCGGGTGTAGGCGTACACGAGTGCAAATTGCGGATCGCGGAATGCGGAATGATCGGAGTTGGGAGATGGGGACATGGAAGGTGGGAGTTGAGAGTTGAGAGGGTGCCCCGTGGGATAGGGGTGAGCCCATCCCACGGGGCAGGTGACTCAGGCGGCGCGGAGGTCGGCGGGGAAGTAGGTCTGATACTTCTGCCGGGGATCGTGCTGGGTGCCGGGGCGCAACTGCCCGCAGGGGTGCTGCCACGAACCGCGCTGGTTGTTCCAATGGAACCCGAACTC
>CAYXDZ010000611.1:0-2231 GCA_964463815.1 uncultured Verrucomicrobiota bacterium
CTTTCCTCGGTGGCGTCCACGCGGATGTAGAAAGCCACGGTGATGTCGGCGCGGATGTTGTCCTTGCACACCAGGCCATCCTTGCCCTTGCGCGCGATCTCGAGCTTCTTCACCGAGATGTCCATGATGTGGTACGTCTGGACGAGCGGCATGCGGATCATCCAGTCGAACGACACCTTGAGTCCGCCCCAGCCGGTCTTGATGCCGGCGCGACCGGGTTGAATCTTGCGGATGCACAGGACCGAGACCGCCAGTCCCGCGAGGATCACGAGGACGACCAATGCAATGAGGATGATTTCCATGATGAATAGCGAAGTTGAGTGAGTTCGTGCCGCATTCCTCTGCGGGACGACGGAGGCGACCGCTTCAGCACGCCCACTTCCGGCATCCCTTACTTTCGCAGAACTTCGGAACGCTGCCTTGCATAACAAACCACCCGCCCGCTGGCCAATAGAATTCCCCGGCGGAATTGTAACTCCTGGGTCAGTCCCCCGTTCCTGAAAATCAGCCTTGCGGACTTTGCCGGGGCCTCGCGCTTGTAAGGCTGATGACACCCGCCTGTAACCCATTTGTGACCGCCCGAGTTGACCTGGCGATCCGGCTGCAACAGCCGTCTCTTGAACCGTGCTCAAGCCTATGAAACGTCTGCCCGTTGTCTGCTCATTGACGCTCCTGACGCTCGCCGTCAGCCTCGTTCAACCCGTGGTGGCGCAAGATCCGGGCGGGCCGCCCCGCGGTGGCTTTGGACCCGGCGGTCCCGGGGGGCCTGGTGGTCCGGGTGGCTTTGGTCCGCCCGGCGGTTTTGGGGCGATGTTTCAGGAAACCAAGCTGCTCAAAGACTTTGACAAGGATGGCGACGGCCGGCTCAACGCCGAGGAACGCCTGGCCGCCCGCGAGCACCTGAAAAGTGAACGCGCCAACCGGCCTGGCCCTGGTGGTCCCGGCGGCATGCGCTTCCCTGGCATGAATCAGGACCAAGCGCCGCCCGCGCCCGGCGAGAAACTGACGCCCGCCGATGTGAAGATCTATCCCGAGTCGCCGCATTATGATCCGACCACCCTGCGCACGTTCTTCTTGGAATTCGAAAGCTCCGATTGGGAAAAGGAGCTGGCGGACTTCAACAACACCGATGTCGAAGTTCCGGCGAAGCTCACCGTAGATGGCAAGACCTACCCGGATGTGGGCGTGCATTTCCGTGGCATGACTTCGTTCATGACCGTGGGCGAGGGCCGCAAACGCCCGCTCAACCTCTCGCTGAACTGGGTTCACCAGGGCCAGGACATCGATGGTTACAACACGTTCAACCTGCTCAATTCGCACACGGACCCGTCCTTCCTGCGCACGATGCTGGGCTACGAGATTGCCCGTGCGTACATTCCGGCACCCAAGGCGAACTACGTGCGGGTCGTCATCAATGGCGAAAGCTGGGGCCCCTACATCAACGTCCAGCAGTTCAACAAGGACTTCACCAAGGACTTCTTCGGCTCCAAGCAGGGCGCGCGCTGGAAGGTTTCGGGCAGTCCCGCCGGCCAGGGTGGGTTCAGCTATCTGGGCGACGATCCGGAACCATACAAAAAGATCTACCGCATCAAGTCCAAGGACGATCCGAAGTCGTGGAACGACTTGATCCGGCTCACCAAGATTCTCAACGAAACGCCGCCGGAGCAGCTCGAGCAGGCGCTCGCACCGATCCTCAACATCGATGGCGTGCTCAAGTTTCTCGCGCTCGACATCACGCTCATCAACAACGACGGCTTCTGGATTCGCGCCAGTGATTACAACCTGTATCAGGACACCGGTGGAAAGTTTCATCTCATCCCCCACGATGCGAATGAAACCTTCTCCCTGCCAGGTGGCCCCGGCTTTGGTGGCCGCGGCGGCCGCGGCGGCCCGGGTGGCCCAGGCGGGCCAGGCATGAGCGCGGAACCAGTGGAAGGCGTGAAGCTGGATCCGTTGCGGCTGGCCAACGACACCACCAAACCGCTGGCTTCGAAGCTCCTGGCCGTTCCCGCGTTGCGCTTGCGCTATCTCGGATACGTCCGCGACATCGCCGAAAACTGGCTCGACTGGAACAAGCTGGGCCCAATTGCGGAACGCTACCAACGCCTCATCGCCGAGGACATCAAGAAGGACACCCGCAAACTGGATTCGACGGAGAACTTCGAGAAATCGTTGACCGAGGACATCTCGGGCGGCGGTGGTTTCGGCCCGTCGGTGAAGATCAGTTTGAA
>CAYXDZ010000612.1:0-2230 GCA_964463815.1 uncultured Verrucomicrobiota bacterium
CATGCACGAGCAGGCGGACGCACTCCCACCCACGCCGGATGAAGCGCTCCCGCCCAAACGCGGGACACCACCTGGCGACGAAGCGCCGGGCCGGATCATCGGCCGCTACCGGCTGCTGGAGAAGATCGGCGAAGGCGGCTGCGGCGTGGTTTACGTCGCGGAGCAGACCAAACCGGTGCGCCGCCAGGTGGCGCTCAAGCTGGTCAAGCTGGGCATGGACACGCGACAGGTCCTGGCCCGTTTCGAGGCGGAGCGGCAGGCGCTGGCCCTGATGGAACACCCGAACATCGCCCAGGTGTTCGACGCGGGAACATCGGAAACCGGCCGGCCGTTCTTCGTGATGGAACTGGTGCGCGGGCTCAAGATCACCGGGCACTGCGACCGGCACCGGTTGCCCAACGGGGAACGGCTTCAATTGTTCATCCGCGTTTGCCTGGCCGTGCAGCACGCGCACCAGAAGGGCATCATTCATCGCGATCTGAAACCTTCCAACGTGCTGGTGACGCTGCACGACGGCGTGCCGGTGCCGAAGGTCATCGACTTCGGGATCGCGAAGGCCGTCGCCGGGCAACCGCTCACGGACCAGACGGTCTACACCGCGTTTGAACAGTTTCTGGGAACACCGGCCTACATGAGCCCGGAACAGGCGGAGCTGAGCGGTTTGGACGTGGATACCCGCAGCGACATCTATTCGCTCGGCGTGTTGCTGTACGAACTGCTGACCGGACGCACGCCGTTCGACGCGAGGAGCCTGATGGAGGCGGGGCTCGACGGGATGCGGCACATCATCCGGGAAAAGGAACCGCCGCCGCCCAGCACCCGGCTCAGCACGTTGACCGCGCCGGATTTGTTGGCCCTCGCCCAGGCCCGTCAGACCGAGGCGCAACACCTGTCGCCCGCGCTGCGGGGCGATCTGGACTGGATCGTGATGAAGTGCCTGGAAAAGGATCGCTCGCGTCGGTACGAATCAGCCAGCGAACTGGCGCTGGATCTTCAGCGGTACCTGGATCACGAGCCGGTGATCGCCCGGCCGCCGAGTCGCGCTTATCGATTCCAAAAGCTGGTCCAGCGACACCGGACGGCGTTCATGGGGGTGGTGTCGGTCATTCTGGCGTTGCTGATCGGGCTGGGCGCCAGCGTCTGGCAGGCGGTGCGGGCCAGGGATGCCGAAGACGTTGCAAACCGGCAACGCCTGTTGGCGGAGCAGGAAGCTCAACGTGCGGACCGGAATGCAGTGGCGGAGAAGAACCAGCGCGAAGCGGCGGAAGCGGAAACGCAGAAAGCCCGCGACATCCTCGCGTTCATTAATGGGATGTTCATCGGCACCGGGAAAGCCTACGCGGACAAGGTGACCGTGCTGCAGATGCTCGACTGGGGTTCCAACGGCGTGAGGGAGAAAATCAAGGATCAACCGGAGGTCTCCGCCGCCGTGCAGTTCTCGATCGGTTTCTGTTACAGCAAGATCGGGCATTGGGAAACGGCGGCCGGGTTCCTTGGGGACTCCCTGAGACTCCGGGTTGAAACGGCGGGCCATGTGAACGTAGAAACGCTGGACACCGCCGGCGAACTCGCGTTCGTGTTACTCTCGTTGAACCGCAGCGGCGAGGCGCGCGATCTGTGTGCGAAGATCATCGAGTCGGCCCGCACCGGTTCGCGACAGACCGCGCCGGGTCAGGTTCCCAAGGCGCGATTCCGCCAGCTCGAACTTCAGGCCAGCCGGCAGTTGACCCAGATCTATTTGGAGGAAGGGAAACCGGCGCTGGCCCGGCCGTTGGCGGAGGAACTGGTGGCGGCCGCGGAGAACGGTGAACTGGTCGCGGAGGAAAATGGCTACGCCTGGTCGCAACTGGGAACGGTGGCGCTGGCGGAGGGGCGCGCGCGTGACGCGTTGAAGGCCTTTGAAAATGCGGGGCGTTTCTACAACACCGCCAGCATCGTGCAACACGCCTGGAACAACGGACTGACCGGCACCGCCTACTTCTTGTTGGGATATTACGAACGCGCCGAGCAATTGATGACCAACAGCCTGCCGGTGCTGGAGCATCGGTTTGGGGAAGGCCATTTCCGCGTGCAGCGCGCCTATCGTGATTTGATCGCGCTCTATTCGAAAACCGGAAAAGATGGGGAAGTAGGTGAGATCAGTCTGAAACTGGCGCCCGGGCCGGAGGCAGACGTGCGTTAGAGCAAGTTAAATGAAACTATAGCCGCAATGGGCGAACCAGTTGGCGGC
>CAYXDZ010000613.1:0-2228 GCA_964463815.1 uncultured Verrucomicrobiota bacterium
ACTCTTCGCATCGGCGGCCTCCAGCCGGCCGGCGAGCGCGGCCAACGTGAAAGCGAACAGGAAGACCCCGGTGAACCGACGGAAACGGGAGGAAGATGGGCGCATAAATGAACGATTGAAGTAACGACGTGCGATTTAGCCGCAGTGTTCAGGCGCGGGAAAGGGAAATTTGCGTTCACCAAGGCCGGCGGCCGGGTTGTTTTGTATTCTTTGCTTTCGTTCCCAGGAGGACTCGCAAGCTGTCAGTTCAGTCAATATTCAAGCTTCAAGCGTCGAGCGAATCACCTGATCGTTCACTTCGCGCAGCCGCGTCACAAAGCCGGCGAAGGCCTCCACTGCGGGCGGCTTTCTGACGGGCATGTCCCGCCAGTAGGCGGCGCTTGGGCATTCCACCGCATGCCGGTTCAGATTACTGTGGAACTCGGCCGGATTGTAGTCGTTGTCGTCCATGCGGGCGGACTGTTCGAGCAATTTCCGCCAGTCGATTCTCTTTTGCTGATCCACCGAGAACAGATCGAAAAGATCCCGCGGAAGGGAACGCGTCGAGAACGCGGACACCTTCGCAAACAACAGGTCAGACAGGCTGAGCACATGCAGACCCGGAACTTTCCGACTGACCACATATTTGCGCCGATGCTCCAGATAAGGTTTGGCGATCTCCACGCGGATGACGCGGCACCCTACCTTCGCCTCGTATTCGTAAATGTCCTCATTCAACCGGCTGACCAGGCGGAATGCTTTCAAGCCAGCCAGCTTCAGCCGTCGGTGTGCGGCTTCCACGGAGCCGCGAGCAACCTGAAAATCCAAATCGAAACTGAAGCGCTCATGCGGGTTCTCCAGATGCTCGGTGTAGAGCGCGGTGGCCCCCGCGAGGATGCCCGCCTCTTTCAACGCGGGGATGACCTCCAAAGTTTGGAGCGCCTCGTCAAAACCTGGCGGACGGCGCGCTTTCATCGCACCCCGAACACCTGCCGCAGCACCGCGCGCGTCTTCTTCTGGCCGTGCTCCAGACAAAAGCGAAGATCAAACCAGCCTGACGGAATCTGCCGCCAGTGCCAGGCACGACCACGCTCAATGACATTGAGCGCAATCTGACGTTTTTGAAACTCGGATAGCTCGCCGTCAACATTCCAAGCAAAGACCCGGAGCGCCCGGGGCACGCGGCTGGCTTTCTTGTGCAAGGCCTGTTTCATTGCGGCAAATACTAGCTGCTGTCTGCCCACCTGTCACGCCATCAACTGGCGGCGACTCCCATGCGATCTCCCATCCTCGCGTATAACTCCCGGCACTGGCGTGTTTGTGCGATGAGATCGTCGGCAAGTTGCACACGCCCCGGCTCGAACAGCGTGATCGTCGAGGAACCACCGAACTCGAACCACCCCTTCTCCTGACCTTTTAACACGGGCCGGTTTGCCTCAAAGGATTGGCGGATACTGCCCACGCAGGTCGCGCCGATTTCCAGGAGCAAGACCTGTCCGAAGCGCTCCGTATCAAGGCGGGTGATTGCGCGCTTGTTGGTCCAGAGATAGGCGAGGTTGCGGCGGAGCGCGATCGGGCTGACGGAGAACAACGGACCATTAATGATCCTCGCCGGAGACGGCACGCCGCCGGCCGGAAAATGAAAACGGTGGTAATCGACCGGGCACAGTCGCGACAGCACCAGCGTGCCGTGGCGATACTTGCCAGCCAGTTCGGTGTCGGTCAGCAGCCGCTCAATGTCGAATCGCTGCCCCTTGACGAACACACCGCCAACTTCGGCGACATTCTGAAAACCGAGATGTCGGCCATCCGCCGGGAACACGAGCGCGTCCGGGTGGGCATCGATTGGGCGCGCAGCCGGCTGGAGCCGCCGAATGAAGAAGTCATTGAAGCAGGTGAATGACGCGGGATCGTCCGCCATGTCCGCCGGGTCCACGTTGTACTGCCGGATGAAGGGAGCGATTTTCGCCCGGCTGGCCGGACGTTTCATCCGCCAGCCATACCAGCGGGAAAAGAGGGCGCGCTTGGCGAACAGATGCAGCGCCAGTCGCCCGAGCGGCCGGTGATAGGTCCAGCGCACAAAGTTCTCGCCGTAAACCACTTCATTCTCGACGCGGCCGGTATGGCGATTGAAGAACTGGATGGGATCGGCGGACACGCTGAGTTCAAGGCGCGGCTTCTTCCAAGGGGGCCGCTGGGGCTTGTGCCTGGGCGGCGAGTGGCAGTTCGTAACACGCCGCCTCGCGATC
>CAYXDZ010000614.1:0-2225 GCA_964463815.1 uncultured Verrucomicrobiota bacterium
GTCATCTTCACCAGCGGCTCGACCGGCCGGCCCAAGGGGGTGGTGGTCGAGCACCGGAATGTCGTCAATTTCCTGTGCTCCATGCGGCGGGAACCGGGGCTGACTTCCGCTGACGTCCTGCTGGCGGTGACCACGTTGTCCTTCGACATCGCGGGCCTGGAGCTGTTCCTGCCCCTGATCACCGGGGCGAGGGTGGTGATCGCCAGCCGGGCCACGGCCGCCGATGGCGGGGCGCTGGCCGCGGAACTGGAGCGGGTGGGCGCGACGGTGCTGCAAGCCACGCCGGTGACGTGGCGGCTGCTGCTGGCGGCCGGCTGGGCGGGGAGTCCGCGCTTGCAGGCGCTGGTGGGTGGCGAGGCGGTGCCGCGCGAACTGGTCAACCAACTCGCCCCGCGCTGCGGCGGGGTGTGGAACCTCTATGGACCGACCGAGACGACCATCTGGTCCACCTGCGGCCGGTTGGCGGCGGGCGAGGAGCCGGTGAGCATCGGCCGGCCGATTGCGAACACGCAGGTGTACCTCGTGAACGAGGCGCTGCAATTGCAGCCGGTGGGGGTGCCCGGGGAGCTGTTGATCGGGGGTGCCGGCGTGGCGCGGGGTTATTTGAACCGGCCGGAGTTGACGGCGGAGAAGTTTATCCCCAACCCGTTTGGCGCCGGCCGGGTGTATCGCACGGGGGATCTGGCCCGGTGGCGGGCGGACGGGACGCTCGAATGCCTGGGGCGGCTGGACCACCAGGTGAAGCTCCGCGGTTTCCGGATTGAACTCGGGGAGATCGAAACAGCTCTGGTCGGGTTTGCTGGAGTCCAGCAGGCGGTGGTGGTGCTGCGGGGGGAGGAATTGGTGGCCTATGTCGTGTCGACAGCGGAGGCTCCGTCGGTACCGTCATTGCGGGAGCACCTGCGGCGGAAGCTGCCGGAATACATGGTGCCGGCGCGCTATGTGGTGCTGGCGAAGCTGCCGCTGACGCCGAACGGAAAGGTCGACCGGCGGGCGTTGCCGGCCCCGGATGACCGCCCGGTGGCGCTGCCGTCCGCCGCCCCGGTCGGGCCGCGGACGGAGCTGGAGCGGCGGCTGGTGGCCATCTGGGAGGCGGTGCTTCAGCGCCGCCCCATCGGCATTCACGACAACTTCTTCGACCTCGGCGGCCACTCGCTGCTGGCCGTGCAGCTCTTCGCCGAGATCGAACGCCAGTTGGACTGCAAGCTGCCCCTGGCCATCCTGTTCACCAAGGCGACCGTCGAACTTCTGGCCGGGGAACTGGCGGCCGGTGGAAAACGGCACCCGCAGTGGAGCTCCCTGGTGACAATTCAAACGGGCGGTCCCAAACCGCCCCTGTTTTGCATCCATGGCGCGGGGGGCAACATTCTCCTGTACCGCGATCTGGCCCGCCGGCTTGGCCATGATCGCGCCATCTTCGGTTTTCAATCGCGCGGGCTGGACGGACATTCCCGCCCGCTGACCAGCATTGAGGAAATGGCGGCGGCCTACCTGGCGGAATTGAAGGCGGCGTATCCGCGCGGTCCGTATCATCTGGCGGGCTACTGTCTGGGGGGGATGGTGGCCTTTGAAATGGCCCGCCGGCTGCATGAGGCGGGGGAGCCTCCGGCGCTGGTCGCATTGTTCGACACCTATAACCCCGCGGAAACGAAACCGGGCAGCCGCCTTGGTGCCTTGCTGCAACGAGCCCGGTTCCATGCCGGCAACCTGGCGCATCTCGGGCCACGCCAGTTGGGCCGGTATCTCCGGGAAAAGCTGCGCGTCGCCCGGGATGGGGAACTCTCCAACCTCCTTGGCACAGGTGCGGCGACGCGCCCCGGTCCCCAATCTCTGATTGCGGGCCGGGGCGAGGATCCGGGTGGGAATGCCCGCATCCAACAACTCAACGATCAGGCGGCCGGCGCGTATCTTCCGCGGCCTTATGACGGGTCGATCGTGGTGTTCAAACCCCGGGTGAACTATGACTTTTTTCCGGATCCCCAACTGGGCTGGGGCCGTCTGGCGCGAGCCGGGGTCGAGGTCGTGGAGCTGCCGGTCAATCCTCACGCGATGTTGGTGGAGCCGTTTGTGGAGCACCTGGCGACCGCCCTCAACTCCTTGCTGTCTCCGCGCTGATTTGTTCATTTTTTTATGCATCATCTTGGTGGCACCCAACGTGTGTCGGGCAGCTTGCCCGACTTCCCGGTTTGCCTTTGAAATCGTCCTCGGTTCTGCTCACTGCTCAC
>CAYXDZ010000615.1:0-2221 GCA_964463815.1 uncultured Verrucomicrobiota bacterium
CACGCTTGCCCCGCGTCTGACCGCTTGGCAGAGTGCGCGGACCGATGCGTGAGTGGTTCCGGAATTGGACCGAATCTGCCGAGACGTTTATCCTCGAAGTTATCTTCGAGCAGCGTCGGGGCAAGCGCGCCGCCATCACGCGCTTCCTGCTGCTGCTGCTGTCCAATGTCTTCGCGGTCGCCGTCAAACTGCGCCGTTTTCTCTATAATGTCCGCCTGCTGCGCGATTCGACGCTCGGGGTGCAGGTGATCGCGATTGGCAACCTCACCGTCGGGGGCACCGGCAAGACGCCCGTCGTGGAGAAATTCGCCCGCGAACTCACCGACGCCGGTCGTACCGTGGCCATCCTGTCGCGTGGGTACCGCTCGAAACCGCCGCCGCTGCGTCAACGCCTGATCAACAAGCTGCTGCTGCGCGAGGACACCACGCCGCCCCGCGTGGTGTCCGACGGCAAATCGCTGCTCCTCGACTCCGAAACCGCCGGTGACGAGCCGTACATGCTGGCTTCCAATCTCAAGGATGTCGTGGTGCTGGTGGACAAGGACCGCGTGAAGGCCGGCCGTTACGCGATCGAGAAATTCGGCTGTGACACCCTGCTGCTGGACGACGGCTTTCAATACTGGAAGCTGCGCGGCCGCCGGCAGGACGTGGTGTTGATCGACCGGCAGCAACCCTTCGGCAACGAGTTCCTCCTGCCGCGCGGGACGTTGCGCGAGCCGCCCTCCCACCTCGCGCGGGCGACCGTGATTTTCATCACCAAGAGCGATGGCAACACGGGTGAGTTGCGCCGCCGCATCGCCCAGTTGAACAGCCGCGCCGGCATCATCGAGTGCATCCATCATCCGCTTTATTTCGAGGACGTGTTCACCGGGGAACGCCACGGCATGGAGCTGCTCAAGGGGCGCAAGGTCGCCTCCTTGAGCGGGATCGCCCAGCCGGAGAGTTTCGAGCAAAGCCTGGTGAAACTGGGCGGCGAACTGGTGTACGCCAAACGCTTCGCCGATCACCATCGTTTCAGCCAGCAGGAGATCATCAATGCGATCAACCGCGGCAAGAAACGCCAGGCCGACGCGATCATAACCACGCAGAAGGATGCGGTGCGTTTTCCCAAGATCGACCGCCGCGATCTGCCGATCTATTTCATGCGGGTGGAAATCAAGATTCTGGCCGGCGGCGCGGATTTCCAGGATGTGGTGCGCCGCATCTGCTTTCGCTAGCCATGTACCGCCTGCTTTTTCTTCCGGTGGCGGCGGCGGTTTCCCTGCTGCAATCCCTGCCGCTCACCTGGGTGGCCTGGCTCGGCCGGCGGCTCGGCGGCGTCGCCTGGTGGCTGTGCTGGCATCAGCGGCGTCAGGCGCTGGTGAACCTCGACATCGCGTATGGCGGGGAACTGTCGCGCGCGGAGCGGGAACGGATTGGGCGCGAAAATTTTTGCCGGCTGGGCGAGGCTTTCGCCTGCGCGCTCAAGACCGCCGACATGGACCTCGCCGAAGTCAGCAGCCGGTTGCAGGTCGTGGGGCTGAACAAGCTCCGGCCGTGGATCGAACGGACGGAGGTGCCGGGCGTGGTGATTGCGACCGGTCACTTTGGCAATCTGGAGATGTATGAATTCGCGGCGCGCAGTCTGCCGTGGATGGAAACCGCCATCCTGCACCGGCAGAGCCCCGACCCGCTGGTGAACCGCGTCCTGGCGCACATGCGTCGGGACAGCCACAGCCGCTTTTTCGAGGCTGGCTCGCAGTGGCCGGATCTGCGCGCCATGCTGGGCGGCGGCAATGTGGTGCTCGGAATGATGAGCGATCTCAGCGCCGGCCCCCGGGGCCGCGCCGTGCCTTTTTTCGGCCAGCCGGCCTCGACTTCGGCGGCCCCGGTGGTTTGTGCGTTGCGTTATCGGATGCCTCTGCACGCCGCCGTTTGCTTTCGCACCGGTCCGGCCCGCTGGCGCGTCGAAATCAGCGACGAAATCCCCACGCGGGTCGGCGGCCAGCCGCGTGCCGTCGAAGCTGTCTTGAAGGATCTCAACAGCCACCTGGAACGGAGCATCCGGCGTGATCCGGCCAACTGGTTCTGGCCGCACCCCCGGTGGGAGCACCCCGGCCGCGAACGCCCGGCGAACCGTTGATGGACCCGATTGTCAGGCACCTGGTTCGTGCCGGCTTTGATCGGGCTTACGCACGGTCCCTTGCCATGCGGGGGCGTTTCTGGATACTTGCGCCGTGAG
>CAYXDZ010000616.1:0-2200 GCA_964463815.1 uncultured Verrucomicrobiota bacterium
CGTGCTCGCGCAGCTTGCGGGCGACGTTGAAGAGAATCTCCGTCCGCTTGCCCGGTGCGAGATCGCGCCAGCCGGATTCCCAGGCGTGGTGGGCGGATTCAACTGCGGACGCGACGAGCGCGGCATCCGCGCCGGCAACTTCGCCAAGCGCCTGCTCCGTGGCCGGATTGATCAAGGTCGCGGGCTTCCCGGCAGCGGGCTTGAACGCGCCGTCGATAAAAGGTTGAGTGGGCAGCTTCATAGCACTTCGAGGTAGAGGGCGCGCAGATCGGCTGCGGTGACCGGCACGGCATTGGTCTTGTGGCAGGGATCGGCCCACGCCTGTTCGACGAGGGCGTCCAATTGATTGTCTATCACGCCGTGTTCGCGCAAGCTCTGGTTCAAGTTGAGCGAAGCCAGAAACTCGGCGACGAAGGCGATCGTCCGTCGATCCGCCTCCGCATCGGAGCCTTTCATCAACTCGAGTCCGCAGGCGATGCCCACGCGTCGGTAAAGTCCCGGCTTGCGGGCGGCGCAGAACTTCATCCCGGCGACAAGGCAGAGCGCATTGGCGAGGCCGTGGTGCATCCCGCAGATCGTCGAGAGCGGATGCGCAAGCGAATGGACGACGCCGAGATCCTTCTGAAAGGCGATCGCACCGATGCCGGCGGCAATCAACATCCGGCCGCGCGCGTCGATGTCCTTGCCGTCGCGAAACGCCCACGGCAGCGCATCCACGATCAGGTGGATGCCCTCGAGCGCAATGCCGTCGCACAGCGGATGAAAATCCGGGCACGTGAAACTCTCGATGCAGTGCGTGAGCGCGTCGGCACCGGTGGCAGCGGTGAGTTTCGGCGGCAGACCAACCGTCAGCTCGGGATCAAGCAGAACCAGCTTGGCCATCAGCTCGGGATGGAACAGCACGGCCTTGCGTTTCGTTGCGTCGAGCGTAATCACGCTGCTGCGGCCCATCTCGCTGCCGGTGCCAGCGGTCGTGGGAATCGCGATGAACGGTGCCAGCCCCGACCAGTCCTTCTCGTCGTAAAACTTTGTTAGATCAAAGCCCGGCCGTTTCACCAGCAACCGCGCGGCCTTGCCGGCGTCGAGCGGGCTGCCGCCGCCGATGGCGATGATTCCATCGCACTGCGCGCGGCGGAATTGTTCGGCAGGTTCGCTCACGTCCGCTTCGATGGGATTGGGATGAACACCGGAATACAAAAACCAGCGGCTGCCCGTGCCGTCGGCTCCCAAAACCTTCTCGAGGGCGCGAAAGGCGTCGGTCTGAACGAGTCCTCCATCCGTGACGACCAGTGGCCGCTGGATGCCGAGTCGGGTGAGTTGAGCCGGCAGTTCCGATAAAACGCCGGGGCCGTAGCGGGTCAGGGTGGGGAATGAAAAAGTGGAAAAGCTCATGGCACGTAGTGATTCACGAAATTGGAAAAGATGCGGGTGGCGGCCGGGGTGGGATGGAGACCGGCGAGCCGGGCGTCGAGATCGAACTTCAGCTTGGGCCGCCACAGCGCCCGTCGCGGTTCGCCCCAGACGAACTGCAGGACCGCAGGATCCATCTCGGGATGAAACTGAATGCCCAGCAGATGACCGGCGAAGTCGAATGCCTGCACTTGAGTGTGTTCGCCGGTGGCGAGCAGGCGGGCGCCTTGCGGCAATTCGAGAACGGCGTCCTGATGGCTCTCGATCACGTCCAGTTGGCCGGGCAAATCGGCAAACAAAGGACACTTCACCCCCTCGTCCGTCAGGCTGATCTCCACGTTGCCCAGTTCATAACCTGCAGGATGACGGCCCACCGGGGCGCCGAGCGCGCGGCCGAGCAGTTGATGCCCAAAACAGACGCCGAGCAACGGCTTGCCCGCGGTCCGGCAGTGTTCGATCACCTCCAGGGCGCGGTCGTTACGCGGATCGTCCACCCAGGCATCGCGCGGCGAGCCACTGATGATGACGGCGGCGGCAGCTTGGACGGTGGCCAGCAGATCGTCGCTTGGGCCGGCCGTCCGCAACTCGATCCGATCGCCGACGGGCAGGTGGCGCCCAAACCAACCGGTGACATTGCGCAAAGGATTCGACGCCGGATAGGCATCGGTCCACTCGTAGAGGTCGAGCAGGAGGATCACCGGGCGGGATGCGGAACTGGACGGCGCCATTTGTTGCCATCAACTCAGCCTGCTTTGATCCCGAACGTCAACTCGCCCATTTCAGGGATGAC
>CAYXDZ010000617.1:0-2184 GCA_964463815.1 uncultured Verrucomicrobiota bacterium
AAGGCAGCGTCAGCACCGTGCCCGCTTCGTACAAGGAATTCATCAAGTCCGAGGACCAGGTGGCCGCAATGCGCCGGAACGTCTGGCGCACCATCGAACACATCGCCGCCGTCAGCGAGCGCACTGGCAAGACCCTGCACCTCGGCCTGGAACCCGAACCGCTTTGCTATCTCGAAACCAGCGCCGAGATGGTCCGCTTTTATGAACAACTCACCGCCGACCGGCCCGGCGATGAACGGCTCGGCCGGCATCTGGGCGTCAACTACGACACCTGCCATCTGGCGATCGAATTTGAGGATCCCCACGAAGCCGTCCGCCGCTACCGCGAAGCAGGCGTGAAGATCAGCAAGCTCCATTTCAGCAACGCGCTCAGCGTGCGGCCCACGCCGGAAGCGCTCGCGGCCCTGCGGCCCTTTGATGATGTCGTGTACTTCCACCAGGTGATCAGCCGCTCGGCGGAGGGCACACTGCGCACTTACAAGGATCTCGATGTCGCGCTTGCCGAGGCGGCGAAGAACCCGCCGCCAGCCATCGACGAATGGCGGATTCACTTCCACATTCCACTCCATTCCGAGCCAACCGCCCTTTACGGCAACACCGCCGATCACCTGCTCGGCGTGATGGACGAACTGGCCCAAGACCCGGCGATGTGTTCACACCTGGAGATGGAAACCTACACTTGGGAAGTCATGCCCGGCGAAATGAAGCGGGACATTGTCGAGCAACTGGCCGGCGAATACGCCTGGACCCTCCAGGAACTCGCCCAGCGCGGGCTGGCGTGAAACAGTCACCAGGCTGGCTTGCGGCACGACTCGCTATCATTCAAGCGTTCAAACACAAAAATGGTCTGAGCTTGGCTGCAGCCGGGTAAACCGGTGCTTGAACGGGCACGTTGGCGCACGCCAACCTTCGATGCTTCATGGCAGAAGCCGCGCGATGACACCCGTGCGGACTCCTGAAAACGAGTCGCCCACACGGGAACTGCCCGCGATGACGATGCGCCCCTGGCTGTCGATTACCACCGAGCCATCCTGCTCGTCTCCGCCGAAGTCCAGGTAGACAAGGCCATTGTCTCCGAAACCCGCGTCAATCTCACCATCCGGACGGATACGGATGACAAAGAGATCGTCATCGAGGCCCTTATGAGGTGTTGCGCCGGCGAGGATGATGCGGCCGTCGGCCTGAACGGCGAGGCCGCTGACCGCATGGCTGCCCCCAAAGCTGTAAGAGCGAACACCGAATCCAATTTCGAACTCGTCGGTGCCAAAGCAGATGTCTTGCTCGTGCGAACCGGGCTCGTCTCCGGGCTGGAAGCGGGCGACAACCGGGGTCTGAGTCGCACCGGGCCCGGCTGCGGCCGCCCGACGGCCGCCGATCACATAGCCACCACCAGGAATCTCCGCGAACCCGGTCGCGGTGAACCCGTTGGCGAGGCTCGAGAAGAGGCGTCCGGGATTCCCGAGGGCATCGACCTCCAGGATGTCGCTGCCACGGGCCAGCAGCCAGCCTCCCGTGGCGCGAGGCAGAAATTTAGCGGCGGTGAACAGTGAGTTGTTGACGATGCCGTCTGCTCCGAAGCTGGGATCGGGCGAACCGTCCGGCAGGAATTGGTACAGGTTGCGCCCATTCGAATCGGTGACAAACATCCGGCCGTCCGGCAGCGTGGCCAGGTCGCCGTTGAGGAAGTTGTTCTGGCGCGTGTCCAATGTGATCCCGGCCTGTCCAAACGACGTATCCAGCGCGCCATCCGGCATGAAACGAGCAATCTGCGTGTAGATGCCCCCACCCGGTGGTTGTTGTGCTCCATACAGCAGGATTCGTCCGTCCGTGCGCAGCGTAACTGAGCGAGGCGTGTTGTCGGGATCAGATGTTGAAAGCATGGCGATGCCGTCGGTTCCGAAACTCGGGTCAAACCCTTCGCCATCGGGCAGAATCCGGGCCACGCCCATCCGCGTCTTTTCGACCGCCAGCAGCAGTCGGCCCTGCTCATCGATCAGCAGATCATCAACCCCCGTGGCTCCCGGGATGCCGAGCTCGAAGGTGAATGCGCCGTCTGTTCCGAAAGTCAGGTCGAGCTCCCCGCCAGGATCGTCCGGGAAGACGGGTGCCGGGTCAGTGCAGACTGGCGGGCACCAAGGCAGCAGCACCCTGTTCGGCAGGCACTGGATCGCGATCCCGTGGGTG
>CAYXDZ010000618.1:0-2181 GCA_964463815.1 uncultured Verrucomicrobiota bacterium
TCGTGTTTTTCTTCATGCCAGGGCCGTTACCAAGAGGGTCCGCATCGTCATCGGCCGGATACTGACGTCAACCCAAAAGTCCCGAATCTCACATCCTCACGTCATATGGCTTGCGCAAACGGGGTGCGGGGTCAATCGCGGCCATGCCACCCTTGGCCGCGCTGACGGCAGGCCCGAGGTGGCCATTGCCGCCCGCCTTCGGGAGCGGGCGAAACCGCTGATCAACACTGAGAACTGGACCAGCCCATTGAAACTCCACCGCGGAACCCCGATCAACTGGAGTTCAGGGTGGACAGCATTCCAGCTCCCGATTGACCAACCGGTGTTCAGCAGCTCAAAATGAAGCCGCACAACCCCCAAAGAAATGAACCCGCTTTCCCCTGAACTCCCGCCAGCTTCGACGGCTGTGCTCCGCACATTCCCGTACCTTCTGGGTTTTCTCCTCACCCTCGAGGCTGCAGGTGCCCACACCGCGACAGAGGAGCGCTTTCCCGCCACTCCACCGATGCCCCGGCTCCTTCCCGGACAGAATGAGTTCCGGTTCTCGCTTTACGGTGCCCCGGGAAATCTCGAAGAACTCAAGCAAGTGGTCGCCGTCATGCAGGAACAGCAACTCGGCAACGCGTTCGACCCCGGCCCAACCGCTTCGGCGGCGTCGCGTCCATTAATCGAATACCTTGCCACGGTCGGCTGGCCGGTCATCTATTACCCGCCGGACGGCGGCCGGATGCAGGTCAAGGGCGGGACCAGCGTGCTGAGCAACGAGGATGAGGAGGCACTGCGCATTCTCGACCGTGCCGGGATCTTCAGTGCCATCCAACTCGGTGAATGGGGGTATCACTTTCACCGGCTCACGTCGGACGATGGCTGGTGGCGGGCTGTGCTCGGTGTCGATTACGAGTCACAGGTGCAGCATTTCATCAAGCCCAAGGAGCTGTACGGTTACGATCCGCGCCCGAAGACCCGTCGCGAATGCCATGATCAGGTCCGCGCATACTTTCTGTGGCATCAACAGACCAAACGGGGCCGCCTGATCAGTGTGACCGGTCATTCACACTACGAAGCCTACGCGGCCGAGTGGGGGGCGCGGGTGGTCGGCCTCGAGGTCGGTGAAAACATCGGCTATACGCAATCGAAGTTTGCCTTCGCCCGCGGCGCGGCCCGACAGTGGAACGTGCCGTGGACGGTGCAAGTCAGCCCGTGGTTTGGTCCGGCCGTCACGTCGCGTGGTCCCTTGAACACGGAGGGAGAGATCGCCACCGGCTTGGACGCCGGGCATTCGCTCAGCCTCTACCTGCGCATGTGACGCCACGCGTGGTTTGCGGGTGCGGCGATGGTCACGCCGGAGAACAGCATCAGCACCTTCTTCGAGGAGGCAAAGGCACCTTGGAAACTGACCAGCCACGGCGAGGCGGCAGCCAGGACATTTCAATTCATGCGCGATCACGATCGCGGTAATCCCTACACGCCCTTGCTCGTCGTGCTCGATCACCTCGCCGGTTACAATGCCTACCAGGGACTCACGTGGGGCATCCTGGAAACCACGCAGGGCGATCGGGAGATTCGCGATCTGTTTGAAACGCAGTTGTTCCACAGTCCGCGACGCCTCCCCGTGCCGGGCAACCCGGAGAATCCCGAGGCGGGTTACCTGCATCCAACCCGCTTGGGCGAGTTGTGCGACGTGTTTCTCTCCACCGCTCCGGGAGCATTGATGAGTCACTACCCGGTCATTCTGCTGGCGGGCGACATCGAGTTTCCGACGGCGTTCGTCCGGGAACTGGCCACCGCCGCGCGTGGCGGGAGCCGGCTCCTCCTGCACCCGCGCCACCGCGAGGCCATGGGTTTGGCAGCCTTCCAATCCCTGCAGCAGGCCGGAGCCGTGGAGGTTCTCGAACGGACGGTTAACCCGGAGACCGGCCGGCCCGCGGCGATATCCTACGAACGGCTGCGCGAGATCGAACGGGACCATCTGCCCATCGGCGTCAGTGGCGACCCGGTGCAATACCAGATCAACCGCAATGCCGCCGGCTGGGTGATCGAGCTCGTCAACAATGACGGCGTGGTGAAGGAAGGTCGCAAGCCCGCGGTCGTGCATCCGTCCGTCGTCGCGCGCGTCTCGCTCCATGCGCGTTTCCAGGTCCGACAGATCCGGGAATGGCTCACGGAACGAGAGTTCTCCGG
>CAYXDZ010000619.1:0-2173 GCA_964463815.1 uncultured Verrucomicrobiota bacterium
CAGCCGCGTAATTTCGAAGGCCCCGCCATTGAGATGCTTTTTCAACAGGGCTTCGATGTCCTCCACCACCCCGGCGGCGATCAGCGGTTGCGGCGGGTCGCCGTATTCGCGGGCCGCCTCGTTCGCCGTGAGCGAGAGCAGTTCACCCTTCGGCTTGATGAGTTCCTCGCTGATCTCCAACTCGTAATCGGGGTCCATCATGGCGCGGATGATTGCCGCGCGATTCGGCTGCCCCTCGGAGAACGCCTGGATTTTCGCGCGGAGGTAGCTGTTCAACTTCCGCTTCATCGAGTCGCCGACGTCCTGGCCGGTCCCGAAAACGACTTCCGCCGCGCCCATGACGCCCTTCGGCGAGAAATAGATGTCGTCGGTGACGGAGGCGATGATCGCGCCGGCGGAGATGGCCTCGTCGTTCACGAAGGTCACCGTGCGGCCCTCGAACTTGTCCAGCGCCTCCATGATTTCCAGCGTGACGTTGACCGCGCCGCCGGGGGTTTTCATGTCGAGCACGACGAGCTGCACATCGTTGTCAATCGCCTGCTTGAGCCCGCGCCGGACGATGTAGAGCAGCGGCTCGGAAATCTGGTCCTGCACGGGGATGACCACGACCTTGGTGGGGGCGGGTCCGTCCGCCAGCTTTTCCAAGCCCGAGATGCCCGCCGCCGACCCGCCCGTGGTGAACAGGCCCAGCAGCAACCAGCAGAGGATGAAGCGGCGGAAACTCATTACGCCGGGAACATGGTCGAGCATCGAACGGTGCGCAAGCTTCACCGCATCACCTGACATGGTTGGACGGTCGGTCAAACCAGCTTGGTCCGCCCGGGAATCGCCATCGGATCGATGGCCAGCTTCTGATCCCAGGTCAGGTTTTCCGGCACGATGGACCACTTCGAGTTGAGCGCCTGTTCCCAGGTGACTTCCTGCCCGGTGTAGGCGGCCATGCGGCCCATGATCGCCATCAAGGTGCTCTTCGCCATCCAGTCGCCGTCGTTGATGTGCTTGCCCGAGCGGATCGACGCAAACAACTCGTTGTGCTCGACCTGATACATGTCCGGCTTCTCGCCCGAGTAGCGCCAGCGGTTCTCACCGGTGATCGTCGGCGGCGCGTAGCCCTTGATCGTGCCGTTGCCGAGCGTGCCCAGGAGGTAATCGGAATTGTCGCTGTGGCAGTTGGGAATCTGTCGCTGGGCCATCGTCGCCCGCGCGCCGTCCTCCCATTCGTAAAACACGTCGATGTGATCGTAAATGTTGCCCTCGTGATTGGGCGTCTGGCGGCCGCCGTTGCCCACGCACTTCAGCGGCGGCACGTCTTTGAACGCCCACGCGATCTTGTCCACGCTGTGACACGCCTGCTCGACGAGGCCGTCGCCACAGATCCACACGAAGTTGTACCAGTTGCGCAACTGCCACTCGACATCGCCCATGCCGGCGGGCCGGCGATCCGGCGCGGGCATCGGCTTCACCGGGCCGGTGAGATACGTCGCGTGCATGAACCGCGCGTCGCCCATCGCCCCGTCATGGACGCGGTTGAAAAACTCGCGGCGGGCGTAATCGTAGCGCCAGCAAAAGCCCGCGACGATTGCCAGGTTCTTCTGCTTCGAAAGCCGCACCGATTCCATCACCGAGCGCACGCCGGGCGCGTCGGTGGCCATCGGCTTCTCGCAGAAGACGTGCTTGCCGGCCTCGATGGCCGCGCGAAGGTGTTGCGGCCGGAAACCGGGCGGCGTGGCCAGCAGCACGACATCGACGCCGCTGTCGATCACCTTCTGAAACGCATCCAGCCCGGTGAATTGATGCTCGGCGTCAACTTGCACACGCGTGCCGATTTCCTTGTCGGTCTTCAACACGTCGAGCGAGCGCTTGATCTGGTCCGGGAACAGGTCCCCCACGGCGGTGAGGTGGACGTTCGGATCGGCATGCAGCGCCTGGCTGGCGGCACCGGAGCCACGACCGCCGCAACCCACGAGGCCGACCTTGAGGGTGTCGCTGTTCGCCGCCGCCCGCGCCTCGCGCGAGAGAATGAACGGGCTGGCGATGGTCGCGGTCGCCAGGACGGTGGAGGAGGATTTCAGAAACTCGCGACGGTTCTGTTGCGGGGTGGGGGAATGGTTCATGGACATGGCGGGATCATTGGCCTCCGCGCAAATCGCCGTCAAGCATCCCGACGGGCGGG
>CAYXDZ010000620.1:0-2172 GCA_964463815.1 uncultured Verrucomicrobiota bacterium
GAGGAAGCGCACGCGGCGCGCAGCATCACCAGAACCGGCGCGCGGAAACAAGTCCGGCGACAAAAGTCAACGTAACCAGTTCTAACAGCCAAACTCCGCTTGCACCCCATTGCGGGGCGTCTCATACTCGCGCTCCATTTTATGAGCAAACCCCCCATTCGTGTCGCTGTGACCGGTGCCGCCGGCCAGATCGGTTATGCCCTCCTTTTCCGAATCGCTTCCGGTGCCGTATTCGGCCCCGACCAGCCGGTGATCCTGCACTTGATCGAGATCGAACCCGCCCTGCCAGCCTTGAACGGCGTGTGCATGGAGCTGGATGACTGCGCGTTTCCGCTGCTCAAGGGCGTGGTGCCAACCGCCAAACTCGACGAGGGCTTCAAGGGCGTGAACTGGGCGTTGCTGGTCGGAAGCGTGCCGCGCAAACAGGGCATGGAACGCAAGGACTTGCTGGGCATCAACGGCAAGATCTTCATCGGCCAGGGCCAGGCCATCGAGAAGAACGCCGCTTCCGACGTGCGCATCCTCGTGGTCGGCAACCCGTGCAACACGAACTGCCTGATCGCCATGAACAACGCGAAGGGCGTGCCGCGCGACCGCTGGTTTGCCATGACCCGCCTTGACGAGAACCGCGCCAAGTCGCAGCTCGCCGCGAAGGCCGGCGTCCACAATTCACAGGTCACCAACGTCACCATCTGGGGCAACCATTCGGCGACGCAGTATCCCGACTTTTACAACGCGAAGATCGACGGCCGGGCGGCCACGGACGTAATCAAGGACGAAGCCTGGTTGCAGGGCGAGTTCCTCACCACGGTCCAGCAACGCGGCGCGGCGATCATCAAGGCGCGCGGCGCTTCGAGCGCGGCCAGCGCGGCCAACGCGGCGATTGACACCGTGAAATCGATCATCACGCCCACCGAGGCCGGCGACTGGCACAGCGTGGCGCTGTGCTCGGACGGCAGCTACGGTTGCGAAGCCGGGCTGATCGCGTCGTTCCCCACGCGCAACATCGGCGGCAAACTTGAGATTGTGAAGGGTTTGCCGATCAATGAATTCAGCCGGGCGAAAATCGACGCGAGCCTGGCTGAGTTGAAGGAAGAGAAGGCATTGGTGGCCGAGCTGTTGCCCGGCTGAAGTGGCCGTTTGCCAGCGTTGGGGGATGATGTCATCTTCCCCCCGGCGCGGAAGTTCAAACAAGACACGTCTTATGGAAACGCATTTCGAGTTTGCCCAACCTGAAAACGGCAGCCCGCGCAAGGTGCTGCAGGATGTGCGCGCCCTGATCCAGGACGTCGAGGGCGTCCTCAAGGAAGCCAGCCAGCGGTGGGGTGCCAAGTCCAAGGAAGAGCTCGACGTGGCGCTGGCCAAAATGCACGAGGCGCGCAAGAAGCTTGAAGTCCAGGTCCGCCGCACCACCGAATCGACCGCCGAAGCCGTCCGGCAGCATCCCTATGAATCGATCGGGATCGCCGTGGGCGTGGGGGTGCTGGTCGGTCTGCTCTTGAGCCGGCGGTGAGTCCGGCAAAGTGACGCGACAGGCAGTTGAAGGGTTAAAGTCGGACTAAAGCCGGCCCGCTTCAACGCTGGAACCATTCAACTCTTCACAGGCCCAGGCCAATTTGACCCGCGACAGGCCACGGGTTTTTTCCTACGATTGCCCCCCATGCAAGACCTTGCCCCGTTCATCGACCACACGTTGCTCAAGCCCGACGCCACGGCGAAGGACATCGAGCAGCTCTGTCACGAGGCCCGCACGCATCACTTCCACAGCGTCTGCGTGAACAGCTCCCGCGTCGCCCAGGCGTATGCGCTGCTGGCGGACACACAAGTGGTGGTCTCCAGCGTGGTCGGTTTTCCGCTGGGCGGCATGGACAGCGATGCCAAGCGTTACGAGACCGAGCTGGCCATTGACCTCGGCGCGGAGGAGATCGACCTGGTGCTGAATGTCGGAAAGCTTAAGGACGGTGACGACAAGTTTGTGCTGCGCGAACTACGCGACGTGGTCGAGGCCGCCAGCGACCGGGTGATCAAAGTCATTCTCGAAACCTGCCTGCTGACTCGCGAGGAGATCATCCGCGCCTGCCATCTGGTGGTCGATTCAGGGGCGCAATTCGTCAAGACCTCCACCGGCTTCAGCAAGTCAGGCGCAACCATCGAGGATGTGCGGCTCATGCG
>CAYXDZ010000621.1:0-2167 GCA_964463815.1 uncultured Verrucomicrobiota bacterium
TGCGCAAGGCGGGACTGACGTTCGTGCCGTCCTCGGCGAACTTCATTCTGGTGAAAGTGGGCGACGGGCAGCGGGTGTTTCTGGAGCTGCAAAAGCGCGGGGTCATCACGCGGCCGATGGGCGGCTACCAGTTGCCGGAATACGTCCGCATCTCCATCGGCACGCCGGAGGAAAACCTGCGTTGTCTGGCGGCTTTGAAGGAAGTGCTGGGGTGGTGACCCGTGACCGTCGGCGAACCACAAGAAGCCGGTTGCCAAATGGTCACCACGAATTAAGCTGCCGACATGAGTGTCGTCACCACCCGATTACTGTCAGAGTTTGACACGCTGCCGGCCGACGAAAAGCAGGCGTTCATGCGGGAGGCTTTGAGCCGGATGCCGCGCTGGGATTCCGGTCCACTTGATGACGAAATCACCGCGGTTGCCGGTGACGAACTGGCGGCACTGCATGAGCAGGAGGAAAAAACCGGGTGACACCTCGACGCGGTGAGATCTGGCTGTGGGATTGTGGCATGGTCGGGAAGATTCGGCCGGTCCTGATTTTCAGCGTCCCCTTTGGCGAGCTCGACCGGGCGCTCGTGACTGTGGTGAACCACAGCACGGCCCTCCGGGGTTCGGACTTCGAAGTGCCGCTTCGCGTGTCTTTCCTGCAGGACGGCGCATTCATTGCCCAAAGCATCGCCACGTATCCGGTGACCCGGGCCGTGCGCAAGCTGGGCGCACTGACGCCGGAACAGCTTGCGCAGGTGGAAGCCGTGGTCTTTCGATGGCTTGGCCGGTTTTGAAAACTTTGTGATTGCCAGCGCTTCCCGGCGGCTTAGTTAATGCCGCCAGACCGTTCCGCCCGGCGGAGCAACCCGACGACCGCACAACCAAAGTGAAACCCACCGACCTGCGGGGCATCCTGCAGTACATCCCGCGCTTCCGCGACCGCAGTTTCGTCATCGCCATCGATGGCGCCATCGTGGCGGACGACAACTTCCCCAATCTGCTGCTCGACGTGGCCGTGCTGCGCTCGCTGAACATCCGCGTGGTGCTCGTCCACGGCGCGGCGCATCAGATCAAGACCCTCGCCGCGCGGGAGCAGGTCACCCCATCCAACATCGACGGCACGGGCATCACTGACGCCGCCACGCTGGCGCTGGCCATCACGGCCGCCAACCTGGTCACCCACGAACTGCTCGAAGGACTTGCCGTGAACGATCTGCGCGCGGTGAACACCAACGGCATTGTCGCCTCGCCCGTGGGCATCATCCAGGCCGTGGACCACCTCTTCACCGGTAAGGTCGAGAAGGTGGACGTCGAGCTGTTCCAGACCTTGATCGCCCAGGGCATCGTGCCCGTGGTGGCACCGCTGGGTTTCGATGGCGACGGCCGCACCTATCGCGTGAACTCGGACGCGATCGCGACCGCGCTGGCCATCGCGCTCAAGGCGGCCAAAGTCATTTATGTGACGCCACACGACGGCATCCAGATCGCCGGGCAATTGGTCCGGCAGATTCTCGCGGCCGATCTCGACCAGGTGTTGCGCACCCGCAAGGGGGACATCCCCGCCGAGCTACAGTCAAAAGCCCAGCATGCCGTGCAGGCGTGTCACGACGGCATTTCTCGCGTGCATGTGATCAACGGCATGGTCGATGAGGGGCTCTTAAACGAAGTGTTCTCCAATGAGGGCATCGGCACGCTCATCTACGCGAACGAGTACACGCAGATCCGGCCGGCGCGCAAAAAGGATGTCCGGCACATCATGCAGCTCACGAAAAAATCGATGCAGACCGAGGAACTGGTGCGCCGCAACCGGACCAGTCTCGAAAAGCAGCTCGCCGATTATTACGTCTATGAGATCGACCGCAACGTCGTCGGTTGCATCGCGCTGCATACCTATCCGGAGGTGAACCAGGGCGAACTCGCGTTTCTTTACGTCAGCCCGTCGCACGAGAACCAGGGCATTGGTCGCAAGCTGATCCAGTTCATCGAGAGCCGAGCCCGCGAACTGGGCCTCAGCTCGCTGATCGTGTTGAGCACACAGTCGTTCACCTACTTTCAATCGAAGGTGGGCTTCACCGAGGGCTCGCCGGACGACCTGCCGCCCAAGCGCCGGGAGAAGTACGACCAGAGCGGCCGCAAATCCAAGGTGCTGGTCAAGAAGCTCAAGTGAACCGTCGGCG
>CAYXDZ010000622.1:0-2162 GCA_964463815.1 uncultured Verrucomicrobiota bacterium
CGAACAACGCGCTCATCGGCCTCATCGGCATTCCGTGGTACAACGTCATCGGCAACCATGACATCAACTTTGACGTGGCCACCGACCGGGACAGCGACGAGACCTTCCACCGGCACTTCGGCCCCAACTATTACGCCTACGAATACGGCCCCGTGGTGTTCATCGCGCTCGACAATGTGCATTGGGGCGGGGCCAAGCCGGAGGGTTCGGGCACTTACACCTCGTTGCTCGGGGGTGACCAGCTCGCCTTCGTCCGCAACTACCTCGCCCACGTACCCCGCGACAAGCTCCTGCTCCTGATGATGCACATCCCGCTCTACGGCACCGCCGACCGCGAGGAGCTGTTTCGCCTGATCGAGGACCGTCCCTATACGATGTCCATTTCCGGCCACACGCACTGGCACGCGCACCGGTTTCTCGGGGAGGCGGAAGGCTGGCGTGGTGAGGAACCGCACCACCATGTCGTCAACGTCACTGTCAGCGGCAGCTGGTGGGCGGGTGAACCGGACGAAACCGGCATTCCCCACACCATGATGCGTGACGGCGCACCCAATGCTTACACGTTCCTGAACTTCGACCGGCAGAAGGTGGTGGTGGATTACAAGGTCGCGCGCCGCCCGGCGGATTATCAGATGAACGTGCATGCGCCGGCCGAGGTCACGGCCGCGGAGGCACCGGATCACTTCGTTCATGTGAACGTGTTCAACGGCTCCGAAAAATCAAAGGTTCTGATGCGGATCAGCCGCGACGGCGACTGGCTGCCCTTGGCAAAGGTCGACGAAGAAGACCCGTACTTCCTGACGCTTAAGCAACAGGAAAAAGACCGGCCGGAACTGCTCGGACGCGCCCTGCCGGAGCCGATGAAGTCTCATCATCTCTGGAAGGCCGCGCTTCCCGCCGGTCTCCCCGCCGGCGAACACCTCATCTCGGTGCAGACCGAGGACATGTACGGCCGCGTCTTTCACGCTTCACGTTCGATGCGGGTCAAGTAGGTGGCGCCCCTAATTTGTAGGCGCCGAGGTGACGCGTCGCGTGCGCGGGCACTCCTTACGTCGTGCCCCACAGTCGGAAGGAAACGCTCTGCCGCTGACAGCCCTGCTTTGACTTTCGCCAGGCCCCTGCTTAGCGTGCGGGCATGGAAACACTGCATGCGCCGTGGCGCATCGAATACATCCTCGCACCGAAGGAACCGCCGCCGGCCGATGGCGAGTCGTTGTTCACACGCATCGCCCGTTCGAGCGATGACGTCGGCAACCTGGTCATCGCCCGCGAGCGGACCTGTTACGCGGTGATGAACCGTTATCCCTACAACGGCGGGCACGTCATGACCGTCCCCTACAAGCAGGTCCACGACTTCAACGGGCTCACCCCGGAAGAGATCACCGAGCTCATGCTGCTCACGCGGCGCGTGCAGAACGCCATCAAGGCCGTGATGAATCCGGATGGGTTCAATATCGGGGTCAACCTCGGCAAAGTCGCCGGCGCGGGGATCGTCGAGCACCTGCACCTTCACCTCGTGCCGCGCTGGAATGGCGACACGAACTTCATGCCGGTGATCGGCAACACCTCCGTGGTGCCGGAGGCCTTGCTGGAAACGGCGGCCAAGCTCCGGGCGGAACTGGCGCGGAACAGTTGAACTTTCACCCTTTGAGGATCGGCGTTGATTTGCGTTCCCCGGCGGCTGCAAGCTGGCCAACATGACAACCGAGACATTGCATTTTGAAAACGCGCGCACCGTGCAACTGCTGGTGGGCAACGCTTCGCGCAACCTGGATGTGCTCGAACGCCAGCTCGGCGTGAAGGCGACCGCCCGCGATGGCTGGATCAAGCTTGAGGGGGCGAAGGAGGCCGTCGAGCAGGCCCGCCTGCTGTTCGCGCAGATCGAGAGCGCGGTGAAAACCGGCTCGCCGGTCGGGGCCCGGGAGTTCGGCCAGGCGCTGGCCGTCATCAAGAACGAGGGCGTGGACGCGCTGCGCAGCCTGTTTGCGGCACGCATTCAAACTTCTTCAAAGAAAGCTCCCGTTACTCCGAAGACTGCGGGCCAGAAGCGTTACGTCGAGGCGATCAAGGCGCACGATGTCACGCTGGGCGTCGGCCCGGCCGGCACGGGCAAGACCTATCTCGCGATGGCGATGGCGGTGTCCGCGCTGCGCGAGGAGAAG
>CAYXDZ010000623.1:0-2154 GCA_964463815.1 uncultured Verrucomicrobiota bacterium
CAACAACACGACGGTCAGGACCGCTGGTATCTGGAAGCGCTCGGCATCGCCGCCGACAAGCATGAAGACGCGTACTTCAATGCGTGGTTCGCGGCGGTTGGTGACCGGTGGAACACGCCCGCCGGTCGCGACATCATCTGGCGTTCGCGCGCGAAGAAGTGCCCGGAGCTGCTGGTGAAAATTTTGAGCGACCCCGCGACGCCCGAGGAGGCCAAGCCGCGTTATCTGCGCGCGCTGGACTTCTTGGAGGGTCCGGAGAAGGAAAAAGCGCTCGTTGATTTGCTGACGGCAAACTTGAATTGATTGGTGCCGGCTGCCTTTCGCCAAATTGCCCGGCTGCCAGTGACTTCGCATGGTTCCCATTCCTGACGCTTCTGTTCCGGTGGCCGAACCGCCCGCCCAGGCGCGGGCCACGCAGTTGACCGGCCGCCTGCTGCTGGTCGATGACAGCGCGGAGAGCCGCGACTTGTTGCAGGAGTTGCTGACGGCGATGGGGCATGAGACGGCGACGGCGGCCGGCGGTGAAGAGGCGTTGCGCAAGGTGGGCAGCGAGCCTTTCGATCTCATCATCCTCGACATCATGATGCCGGGCATGGACGGCTACGAAGTGCTTTACCGGTTGAAGCAGGATCCGGTCATGCGCCACGTGCCGGTGCTGGTTCTGTCCGGCTACACTGAACTGGACAGTGTGGTGCGCTGCGTGCAGATGGGCGCGGAAGATTATCTTTCCAAGCCGTTCAACACCGTGCTCCTCCAGGCCCGGATCAATGCCTGCCTGGAAAAGAAGCGCCTCCGCGATCACGAGATGGAGATGTTCCGGCAACTGACCGCCGAGAAGGAGCATTCCGACCGGCTGCTCCTGAACATCCTGCCCCGCGCCATCGCGGACCGCCTCCGTGCGGGCGAGCAGGTGATTGTGGACAGTTTTCCCGAGGTGACGGTGTTGTTTGCCGACATCGTCGGCTTCAGCCAGTTGGCCGCGCGGCTGACGGCCAACGAACTGGTGCGCAATTTGAACGACGTGTTTTCCCGGTTTGATTCCCTGGCGGCCAAGTTTGGATTGGAGAAAATCAAGACCATCGGCGACGCCTACATGGCGGTGTGCGGGCTGCCGGAACGATGCGCCAATCATGCCGGACAGGCGGCCGAGATGGCGCTGGCCATGACGGAGGAGATCGCCAGCTTCAATGCCGCGACCGGTTTTTCCCTCAGCATCCGGGTGGGGCTCAATTCCGGGCCGGTGGTGGCGGGCGTGATCGGCACACACAAGTTTAGCTAC
This sequence comes from uncultured Verrucomicrobiota bacterium, assembly GCA_964463815.1. Taxonomy (GTDB): domain Bacteria; phylum Verrucomicrobiota; class Verrucomicrobiia; order Limisphaerales; family RI-55; genus RI-55. Next base: position 1,280 of record CAYXDZ010000623.1, read on the forward strand.
GATCTCTGGGGGGAAACCGTGAATCTCGCCAGCCGGATGGAATCGCAGGGCCATCCCAGCGCCATCCAGGTGACGGCGGAAACGGAGCGGTTGCTGCGCGACCGCTACCTGTTCATCACGCGCGGCCGAATTGCCGTCAAGGGCCAGGGCGAGTTGATGACCTATCTGCTCGTCGGCCGCCAGGACTGAGGCCGGCCGGAGGCGGGCGGCCTGTCCAGAATCGCACGCGCGGGCAGGCCAACTTCTGGACACGGAGACTCGTTCCCCGCTCACCGCAAGTTGGTCGTTGACTGAACACGTCCCCACTGCCGTTGAGAATTCTGGAGCTGCGCCGTAACCAGGCCTGAGAATCCTCCAAGAAATCACCGCACCTCGATCTCACGGTCATTGCCGGGCTCGCGCTATGGTCGCGTGTTTCCTCGGTCGGAGAGAAATCCGCCGGTCATTTTGCGGTTAATTGCGCCGGTGGAATCGCCGATGCTACCACCGTCACCGGACAACGGTGTGATCTTATGGCCTCTGCAACCAATCCCTTCACCGACGCCCGCCCCCGGCGGTCGGCAATCCGCTGTCACGCCCTTCTGAACTGGCCGCGCGAGCGCCTGCCCCAGCTCTGGCAGCGCTTCATCAACGATATTCGCGGCCCGGCCAAGCCGACCTGTCCTGATTGCGGCCGGCCGATGATCCTGCGCAAGGTCAAGTATGGCCGGGAAGCCGGGAAGGAAATCTGGGATTGCAGCAATTACCTGCGCTGCTCCCGCAAACTGGATTCCGAAACCGCGATGGTGCGGTTGAACAAATCGCCCTTCAGCGCATGAACCACGATTTGAAAGGGTCAACACTGGATCACCCCTCAATGAACTAATACTTGATAT
>CAYXDZ010000624.1:0-2148 GCA_964463815.1 uncultured Verrucomicrobiota bacterium
CGCGCTCTACAACCTGCTGCTGGACGGCCGGCATCGGCAACGGCTGCGCGCGGCGGAGGAGTTGAAGCAGCAACCGGCGGGCAATTGAGCCTCAGCAGACGGCAGATCGCACACAGACCAAGTGCTGACACCGCCAGTCGCACATGTCCTCAATCAGCCCTGACCTCGCCCCCGGTGTGACGGCGGTTGCTCATTCAAAGAGCGCTCCGCAGATTGAGCCACGGCAATCCGTCAACTGGCCGGGTGCGCTCCTGGTGGTTCTCGTCATCCTCGGGCTGTTCACCGACCTGGGTGGTCGCGGCTTGAATGAGCCGGATGAAGGGCGCTACGCGGAAATCGCCCGCGAAATGCTGGCCAGCGGCAACTGGATCGAGCCAACCCTGCACGGTTTTGAACATTTCCAGAAACCGCCGCTGATCTACTGGACCACCGCGGCCAGCTTTCAGTTGTTCGGACTCAACGAATGGGCGGCCCGCCTGCCCTCGGCACTTGCAGCCGGGCTGACGCTCGGGCTGACCTTCTTCATCGCCCGCACCTGGTTTGGCGCGCGCGCAGCTTTCGCCAGCACGCTGGGCTTGCTTACCTCGCTGGAGTTTTTCGCGCTCGCCCGCTCGCTCACCCCGGACATATTGATGACGCTTTTCATCACGGCGGCGTTGGCCAGCTTTGTTCACTGGACCATCGCTCCGGATCGGCGACGCCGGCTCTGGGGATTCTTTCTGGCGATGGGGCTTGGTTTTCTGACGAAGGGCCCGATGGCGCTGGTGGTCCCGCTGTCCGGGGCCCTGGCCTGGCAGTTGGCCATGCGACACCGCGGAGAACCACGCCGCATCCCGTGGGTTAAGGGTCTTTCCTTGACGCTCTTCGTGGGGCTTTCCTGGCATCTCGTAATCTGCCTGCGACACCCCCACCTGGCGGAGTACTTCCTAAAGAGCGAACTGGCCGGCCGGGTTGCCACCAACGTTCATGGCCGGCACCAGCCCTTTTGGTTCTTTGTGCCGGTCATCTTGGCCGGTTGGCTGCCTTGGGGGCTGTTTCTGCCGTCCATTGCGCTTTGGTGTTATCAACGGTTGCGCGCGCCGGAGCGGCTTTCTCCCGTTGGGTGGATGCTTATCGGCTGGCTTTCCATCCCACTGTTGGTGCTCTCGCTGAGCAGCTCCAAACTGGTCACTTACGTCCTGCCCTTGTTCCCCGCCCTGGCGTTGCTCGGCGGTGGGTGGTGGTCCCGATCAACGGTCGCCCACAACGTCGTTCGACCGGCGATGGGTTGGTTGTTGATTCTGGGTCTGCTGGCAGCGGGTAGCTGGCTCGGAGGCCACTTCTGGCCGCCTTTGGCAAGCTTGCACACTCCAAAGCTCATCGGCGGATTATTGTTGGTGGCGGTCGCGCTGGGGGTTGCCGTGTATGAATATGGCAAGCAGCCGCCCCTTCTTGGCGGCACCCTGGCACTGACCACTTTGGGGGCGTGGTTGATCCTTGCGGGCCATGCGGATCGCGCAAATAACTTGCTGAACCGCCAGGCCTGTGTCCGGACGCTGGCCGCACAAATCCGAAACATTGATGCGGCGAATCCAGTGGTGTTCACCTATGGCGTGAACACGCCGGGGCTGGAGTTCTATTTACGGCGCACCCTGCCCTTGATGAAGGCACAGGCGGACGATTTCATTCCCCATTCCCCAGGCCAGACCGCCCGGCTCCTGGCGATGCCGGAGGACACCGCTCGCTTACGGCAACCGGGACAACCGTTGCTCGGGTTGGTGCGCAGCGACCGGCTGGCGACTGAGTTTCCGGCGGACAAGTGGGCGGTCGTGGACCGGGCAGGCGGACTCACCCTCGTGAGCCTGCGGGAAACCGACCCAGGCGGTATAAACCCCGCTGCATCCACACCCGCCAGCCTGGGTTGGTCGGTGCTGGCTGGGAAGGCCGGGCTTGAGCCCTGAAGCACCGCTGTCAGCCATGGGCGGGAATGCCTCGGGAGGGAGCCGCCGCAGGCAGCAGGAAATCAAATTTCGTCCCAGCGCCGAGGACTGTCATGGCGGCGTGATCCACATCCACTTCCGCTGCTTCCCAAGCGCGGCCGGCCAGCCTATCCTCCACGCATGCATTACCTGGTGACGGGCGGGGCTGGGTTCATTGGGTCGCACGTGT
>CAYXDZ010000625.1:0-2125 GCA_964463815.1 uncultured Verrucomicrobiota bacterium
GGTGCCCGTTGGGCGACAACGGCACATGGCGAAACTCCACCCAATGCACCGGCTGCACCTGCACGTTGAACTGTCTGATCTGGTCCACGGTCAGGTTGGGGAATGTGTAGGTCCAGGTCTCGGTGCGATCCTCTGGAGTGGAGTTGGCCCGGCTGTAGAAATGTTCCCGCCCGTCGGTATCCACGGCCACCATCCGCATCCGCCAGTGTTTCGTCTCCCGGTTCAGGATCGCGGCGACCAGTGTGTTGCTGCCGTCGTCGCTGTAATGGTTGAGCTTGGTGATCCACTTCGGATCACCCGACACCGTCGAGGTTTCGGTGCGCGACGGTTTGTGGGGCATGAAGACGGCCACGTTGCGCCAGGTGTCGAAGCGCAACCCGAAGCGGAGTGTGGCCTGGTTCGTGACGTGGGCCCACGCCGCCACCATCGGCCAGCCGCCGGCGACCTGCTCACCATTCTGCCACACTTCGCCCCCCGCCGAGATGTCCGCCGAAGGTTCGAACTCGTACGCGGCGGTTTCCATCGCCCTGGTCGAGCCGGTCACTTTGAACGCGAACTTGGTGTGCGCCCGGTCGTTGCCCAGCATGGTGGCCGGCCCATGAATATCGATCGCATCGCTTGAAAGCGGGGTGCCGTCGGGCCGCCACCACTGGTTGGGCGCGCCATCGCCATTCGCGAGCCCCAACAGTTCGAGCGTGGTGCCATTGGCGAGCGTGGCGATGAGGGTGCCGCTGGCGGGAACCACCTGGGCCACTTGCGCCGCCGCACCGTCGCGGCCGGCCCGCCAGGCATCAACCCAGTTCACCTTGGCGAAGTGGCTGCCAATGACAAACGCCACCAACCCCACCAGCGTCAGCGCATCGAGGGCGAACCGCCGGAAGGCGAGGCGGCGTTCGGTGGAAATGGACCGGCTCATCGCCCGGCGGATGCCGAACACAACCGTCAAGATTCCCGCCAGGGTGACCAATGACGACAGCGCGTGCTCCCGCCCAGCGGCCCAGCGCACAAACATGTGCGCGACGCCGGCGACCCCCATGACCACGAAGATCGCGGCCATCGCGCCCTGAAAATCAATCTCGCGCTCGCCATTGCGCTCCACCGCCACGGGAATGTTCAGCCAGCGCACGGGCTGCTCGGCGGGTGCCGTGGCCGTTTTGTTCTCCGTCCCAGTTTCGGCCGGCGCGGCGACGACCGTGGCCACGCCCTGCTTGACTTCGCTCGCCTGCTGGTAACGGCGCTCCGGATCATTCTCCAACGCGCGGAGCACGATGTCATCGAGCCGCACATCCAACTGCACCTTGCGCGACGGCGGGGCGAACTTTCCGATCGGCAGATCGCCCGTGAGCATCTCGTAGAACACCACGCCCAGCGCGTAAATGTCCGCGCGATGATCGACGGCGAGCGGCCGCTCGACCTGTTCGGGCGCCATGTAATGCGGCGCGCCCATCACCTGACCCTCGACGGTCAACCGCGCTGCCGCGGGATCGGGGTCCGCGATCTTGGCTAGACCGAAGTCGGCGATCTTCACGCGGCCCTTGCGATCGACAAGCACGTTCTCCGGTTTGATGTCGCGGTGAACGACGCCCTCGTCATGGGCGTATTGGAGCGCGTCGCAGATTTGCGGGATGATCTGGAGCGCCTCGCGGGGCGACAGCCGGGAAGTCTTTTCGAGCTGGCGAAGATTCGCGCCGTCCACGAACTCCATGATGAAAAAGTGCAGTCCCTCGACCTGCCCAAACTCATGCACCCCGACGATATTCGGATGGCTCAACCGGGCCAGGGCGCGGGCTTCGCGATTGAAACGCTCCGTCGAGCCAACGCCCCCGCCGGCCGGCAACACCTTCAGTGCGACGAGGCGGTCAAGCGCCGGTTGCCGGGCCTGGTAAACGGCACCCATGCCACCGGCACCGAGCAATTGCTGAACTTCAAGTTGGGGGAAAAGGCGCGAAATCTCGACCAGCTTCGGCGGCTCGAATCGGACCCGGGCTTTGGTTTCGGCAGGCTCGGTCTCGGCGCCCTGAGCCAGCAGACAGGCCGGGCAAAGACCGGCCAACGCGCCGGCCGGCATCGGCTGGCCGCAACTGGGACACTGGTTCGTTTGGTTCAAGTTGGTACTCATGGCTTC
>CAYXDZ010000626.1:0-2112 GCA_964463815.1 uncultured Verrucomicrobiota bacterium
CGGGCGAACCGGATCGCTGGCGCAACACGCCGGACAACACGTTCAAACACTGGAATGCCCCGGATCACTTCTTCGACATCGAATATCTGGAACCGCTGGGTCTGCAAATCGAGCAGCTTCCGCCCTTCCGTCATCTGTTCACGATGCAACTGGCCGAGGCGCGGATTAAAAATGCCGCCAAGCTTCCGGTCATCGATCCCGCGCGCAACGCCGATCACACGCGTGAGTTGATCGGCTATCTGCCCTGGGCTATTGCCGAGCATTTTTCAAAACTGAAGTCCGCCTTTTCCGCGCTTAAGGCCTACGAAGAGGCGGGCACGGACGCGGAAATCGCCAATGCCCGCGCGAACGTGGTTTATTACATGGGCGTGATGGGCCACTACGTCGGCGACGCCGCCCAGCCGCTCCACACGACGAAGCATTACAACGGCTGGGTGGGCGAGAATCCGCGCGGCTACACGACAAGCCGCAGTTTCCATTCGTGGATTGATGGCGGTTACCTGGCGCGCGTGCCGGTGGATGCCCGGTCGGTCTGGGCGCGCCTGCGTCCGTCAAGAGCGCTTCGTCCCGCTGATCGCGCCATCGCGGAGCCGTCGCTGTTCGCCGAAGCCCTGGCCTACATCCGCGACCAGCACCAGCTCGTGGAACCGCTCTACCGGCTCGACCAGGAAGGCAAGCTTTCCCCCAACCGGCCCAACGGCCACGAGGGCCGCGCCTTCTTCGAACGGCAGTTTCTCACCGCTTCCCAGATGCTGGGCGATCTCTGGTTCACCGCGTGGCGGGAGGCCCCCACCGACAACTTCCTCAAGTCCGCGCTCGCCCGTCGCAAGCTGGTGGAACCATCGCGCCCCAGTTCGTAGGACCCGTTTCGGACCTGGGCTTCAGGCGCACTCCCGCCGCCATTTTGGTTGATTAAACGGGCGCGGCAAACGTCACTTCCTCCGTGCGATTTCCCGTCCCCAATGTGTTCACCGTCCTGTTTCTGCTTTGCGCCGGCACGCTTTCTCCTGGCCGGGGATCGGCGGCGGACGACGTCAGTTTTTCCCGCGAGATCGCGCCCGTGCTGCAAACGAAGTGTGTGGCGTGTCACGGTCCCGAAGAGCAGAAAGGCGGCTACCGGGTTGACTCGTTTGAGCACCTGCTCCAGCCCGGCGACAGCGGCGATGCCCCGATCACGGCCGGCGAACCCGCGCAAAGCCTGCTGTTCGAGTTGATCGTCACCGAGGACGCGGACGACCGCATGCCGCAGAAGGATGATCCGCTGCCGCCGGAGTTCATCACCCTCCTCAAACGCTGGCTCGCGGAAGGCGCGGCGTTTGATGGCGGTGAACGCGCCCAGTTGCTGGTCGAACTCATTCCGCCGGCGGCTCATCCCGCGCCGCCCGAGTTTTATCCGCATGCTATTCCCGTGCTCTCGCTGGCCCGGTTGCCGGATGGACAACAGCTCGCCATCGGCGGCTATCATGAAGTCCTCATCCGTGAGCTGGATTCTGGCAAATTGCGTCAACGGCTCACCAATCTGCCGGAACGCATTCACGCGCTCCTCCCGCTCGGCCAGCGATTGTTCTATGCGGGCGGCAATCCGGGTCGCGCCGGGGAAGTGGGAATCCTCGAACTGGATGCCGCCGGCATCGTGACGCAACCGCAGGTGCTCGCGCGGGCAACCGATACTTTTCTGGCCTTGGCCCTCAGCCCGGACGGTTCGCAGCTCGCGGCGGGTGGCGCGGACAAGTCCATCCGCATCATCGAACTGGCCACCGGTCGTGAACTCCGCCAGCTCACCCAACACGCGGACTGGGTGATGGACCTCGCCTTCAGCCCGGATGGCTCGCGCCTCGCTTCCGCGAGCCGCGATGGCACTGCGCGCATCTTCGATCCCGCCACGGGCGAGATGGTCAGCGCCTTTCGCGAGCATGACGCCGCGGTGTTTGCCGTGGCCTTTGTGGGCGATGGCCGGCAGGCGGCGTCGGCGGGCCGCGATGGCCGGGTCCGCTTGTGGCGGGTGGATCGCGCGGAACAAGTGGCCAGCCTCGCCGACTTCGGCGGTGAAGTGTTCAAGCTGCTGGCCGTTGGCGACAACCTCCTCGCCGCCGGAGCCGCCGGTGATGTGCG
>CAYXDZ010000627.1:0-2112 GCA_964463815.1 uncultured Verrucomicrobiota bacterium
GATTGCGTTGAATTTGAAGGCCCCCAAGGGTGCCGGCCAAAGGCTGGCCGGGTATGCGCCCGAACGCTTTCATGTTCCCAACCACCTCGGGCGGCACGGCTGGATCGGCGTCTGGCTGGATTCGCCCGAGCCGGACTGGGCCGAGATCCAGGAGTTGATCGAGAACGCCGGCCTGCTGGCACCCTCATTTCCGCGAGCGCAAGCTCCGTTAACCACCATCAACAGCACATCACCATGAGCACTATCCGGGTATTGGTCGGCACGAAAAAAGGCGCGTTCATCCTCACGGCGGACGGCCAACGCAAGCGTTGGGACGTCAACGGTCCGCACTTTGCGGGCTGGGAGCTGTATCATCTCAAAGGCTCGGCCGCTGATCCGAACCGCTTGTATGCGTCGCAATCGAGCGGCTGGTTCGGGCAGATCATCCAGCGCTCGGACGACGGCGGCAAAACGTGGAATCCCCCGGGCACCAAGCCCGAGGACTTGATGGGGCCGGACGGCATGCCCAAGGGCCAGAGCAACGAATTTACCTACGAAGGCGAGGTCGGTACGCACAAGTTCTATGACGGCTCGCAGCATCCCTGGGAGTTCAAACGCATCTGGCACATCGAACCGTCGTTGACTGATCCCGACACGGCCTACGCTGGGGCGGAGGACGCGGCGATTTTCAAGACGACCGACGGCGGCAAGACGTGGAAGGAGCTGTCGGCTTTGCGCGCCGCCAAAGGCCATCTCTGGCAGCCGGGCGCGGGCGGCATGGCGGTGCACACGATCATCATCGATCCCAAGAACCCGCAGCGCATTTACATCGCGATCTCGGCGGCCGGCGCGTTTCGCACGGAGGACGGCGGGAAGTCTTGGAAGCCCATCAACAAGGGGTTGAAGTCGCAGTACGAATTGCCCGACCCGGACGCGGATGTCGGCCATTGCGTGCATCGCATCGCGCTGCATCCTTCGCGGCCGGACGTGCTCTTCATGCAGAAGCATTGGGACATCATGCGCTCGGACAACGCCGGCGATCAATGGAGCGAGGTCAGCGGCGACCTGCCGACGGACTTTGGTTTCCCGATCGACGTTCACGCGCACGAACCCGAGACGATCTACGTTGTGCCGATCACCAGCGATTCGCTGCATTACCCGCCCGACGGCAAGCTGCGCGTCTATCGCAGCAAGTCGGGTGGCAACGAATGGGAGGCGCTGACCAGGGGGCTTCCGCAGAAAAACTGCTACGTGAACGTGTATCGCGACGCGATGGCGGTGGATCAACTCGATCCCTGCGGTGTATATTTCGGGACGACAGGCGGCCAGGTTTATTGCTCGCCGGATGGTGGCGATAACTGGGAACCGATCGTGCGTGACCTCCCGGCGGTGTTGTCCGTCGAAGTGCAGACGTTGAGATAAAACCCAAAATCCGAGTGCCGAACTCCGAAGAAAATCCGAAACGCAAAGACCGAAGCAGCGGTAGCGGTAGCGACGCACGGTCAGGCAGTTCGGCTTTCGGTTGGCGGGCTTCCTTCGGCTTTCGGTAATTCGGTGCTCGGATTTTATGCCCATTCGCGTCGTCCTCCCTTTCCACCTCCGCAACCTTGCCCGCGTCGAAGGCGAAGTAGAGGTTGAAGTCGCCGGCCCGATTACGGTGGGCGCGGTGTTGGACGCTCTCGAAGCGAAACATCCCGTGCTCCGCGGAACCATTCGCGATCACGGCACGTTGAAGCGCCGGCCGTTTATCCGCTTCTTCGCCTGCAAGGAAGACCTGTCCCTCGAAGCGCCGGACACGCCGTTGCCCGCGGCGGTCGTAAAGGGCGAGGAACCGTTCCTCGTCGTCGGCGCGATGGCCGGAGGGTGAGCGCTCATGGGGGAACCGGCGACGAACCACACCGCTTCCGCTTCCGAGATTTCGCATCTCGCCGATCACCTGTTCCGGCACGAGGCCGGCAAGCTCGTGGCCGTGCTCACGGGCATCTTCGGGATCGAGCGATTGCAACTCGCCGAGGACGTGGTGCAGGAAGCGATGGTGCGCGCGTTGCAAACGTGGCCGTATTACGGCGTGCCAAAAAATCCCGCCGCATGGCTGACCCAGGCGGCCAAGAACCTCGCGCTGGACACGATCCG
>CAYXDZ010000628.1:0-2103 GCA_964463815.1 uncultured Verrucomicrobiota bacterium
AAAGCCATCCCCATCATCGCCGGCATTCTGCTCGGCTTGCTCTTCGTCATGTCCGGGGTCGTCGTGCTGTTCAAGCTTGTACCGATCCCTGAAATTCCCGAGGGCACGCCGACGGCCCACTTCATGGCGGCCTTTGGTCCCACCGGCTACATGACCTTCATCAAGGGGCTGGAAGTGCTGGGCGGCCTGCTCGTCGCCATCCCGCGCACGCGCAACCTCGGGTTGCTGGTGCTCGGTCCGATCCTCGTGAACATCCTGGCTTACCACGTTTTCGTCATGAACGGTGAAGGACTCTTTTCGGGCATGATTATCTTCATCGTGGTGCTCGCCCTCTACCTTCTCTGGGTCGAGCGCAAGGCGTTCGGCGGACTGGTCAGCCGTGCCTGAGCCGGTTTCTATGAGGGCTACAACTTCAGCCTGGGAAAGCTTATGAAATTTTTATGCCTGGCCTGCGAAGAAGAGGCGAAACTCAATGCGCTGTCGCCTGCCGAGTGGGACGCGCTTCGTGCCGAAACTTTGGGCTATGTGGACAAGCTCATCAAGAGCGGTCGAATGATCGCCGCCGAGCCTCTTCAGAGTGTTCGCACGGCTTCAACCGTCCGCGTTCGGGACGGGAAGACCCTGGTAACCGACGGTCCCTTCGCCGAGACGAAGGAAACGGTGGGCGGCTTCTTTCTCCTTGATGTGCGGGACAAGGAGGAGGCCCTGCGGATCGCGGCGGACTGGCCTTCCGCGCGCCTCGGCAGCATCGAGTTCCGGCCACTGGAGACGGGCCTGCCCCCGGACCGCCGCTACGCTCCCGCCCCCTGAAGTGAACGATTCACAATCCATGCAAAAGATCACCCCGTTCTTATGGTTCAATGACAATGCCGAGGAGGCGATGAACCATTACCTCGCCATCTTCAAGCACTCGAAGGTCGTCAACATCTCGCGCTACGGCGCTGCCGGCCCCCGTCCTGCAGGATCGTTCATGTCGGGCACGTTTCTGTTGGAAGGGCAGGAATTCATCGTCCTGAACGGCGGGCCGATGTTCCAGTTCTCGCCGGCCATTTCCCTGTTCGTGAAGTGCGAAACCCAGGCGGAGATCGACCACTACTGGGAGAAGTTGGTGGACGGCGGCCGGCCGCAGCAGTGCGGCTGGCTGCAGGATCGTTTCGGCGTCTCCTGGCAGATCGTGCCGATGGTGCTGGGCGAGTTGTTGAACGACCCGGACGCCGCCAAAGCGCAGCGCGTCATGCAGGCGATGCTGCAAATGGTCAAACTGGACATCCCAAAGCTGACGGCGGCGGCGAAGGGGCCATAACTTCGCCGGTGGTTCATGCGCACGCGATACATCCAGCCGGGCGACGCTGCTGAGTGGGCACGCTTGCGTCAGCTTCTCTGGCCCGCGCCACCCGGCGAGCATGAGCGCGAGATCGCCTCGTTCTTCGGGGGCGACCGTGGCGATCCGGCGGAAGTGATTCTGGCCATCGGTGATGACGGACGTGCCCTGGGCTTCGCCGAGGTTTCCGTTCGTTCGTACGCCGAGGGCTGCGTGACGAATCGGGTGGCCTATCTCGAAGGTTGGTTTGTGGAGGAGCCGCATCGCCGTTGTGGGATCGGTGCGGCGCTGGTCGCGGCCGTCGAGGATTGGGCGCGTGCGCAGGGTTGCACCGAACTCGCGTCCGACACGGAGATTGAAAACGGCATCAGTGCGACGGCGCACCAGGCCCTCGGCTTTGGCGAGGTGGAGCGCATCATCTGCTTCAAAAAGGAGCTTTCGCCCGCGCCGGGGATGGCTACCCTTCGGGAGCAGCTCGATCCAGGAGCGTCATTTGAAAGCAGGGTGTCCTGAACAGGGCGGTTAGTTCGTCGTTACCCAGAGATTGTATGAATCTGACACGAACAAAGTTCCAGACGACGGCGGCCAATTGTCGGCGGCGCGTGTGCGCCCTGGTGAAGGCACTCCCGGAAGGACGGGCCGTGCCCACGGGCGAGGGGCGTTTGAGCCTCGAAGCGCGCGGCCAACGATTTGGCTGGTTGCTCGAAGATCATCACGGCGACGGACGGATTGCGTTGAATTTGAAGGCCCCCAAGGGTGCCGGCCAAAGGCTGGCCGGGTAT
>CAYXDZ010000629.1:0-2100 GCA_964463815.1 uncultured Verrucomicrobiota bacterium
CGCCGCCTTGAACGCACAGCGGTTCTTGTTGAACCCACCAGTCCACCGGAACACGGGTGTCACCAAGCAGGTGCAGCAGGGAAAGTCCAGCACCCCACCCAGCCAGCCGATACGCCCTCACAAAGTGCCCGGCGACTGGCCCGCTACACTGCGCCATCAAGTATGAAATCAATCCTTCCTGAGACAACAAAACACCCCTAACTTTGGTGGATAAGTTCTCAGTTCTGTTCTCACTTCGGCTTCTCGCCCTTGCTGTTTTGCCGTAAGTCCTTGTCTATTAAGGTTTGGAGCGGGTGAAGGGAATCGAACCCTCGTATCAAGCTTGGGAAGCTCGTGTTCTACCATTGAACTACACCCGCCACCAGCGGCCTTTGATGTAACAAGCCTTCCGCCCGATGGCAACTGGATTGCACTCAGCGCCGCCGCCAGAGGCTGGCCTGCGCGACGCTCCATTGAAACTTGCGGGCGTGCTCGCGGATGAGAAAGGGCAGATCCTTGGTGCCAGTCAGCTCAAAATCCTGGTCCAGACTCGCCCGCAGTCCGTCGAGCGTGCGCACGGGCTGCCCGTCACGCACAAACCCGCCCAGCCAGTTCGCTTTGGGCGTGTATTCCTCCAACCAGGTGCCGGGAGTGGTGATGATTAACTGGCCCCCAGGATTGACCAGACCTGAGAGGCGCTTCAGGCAGCGGGCCGGATCGGTCAAGCGATCGACCAGGTTCGCCATCAAGAGCACATCGAATTGTCCCAGATGATCGCGCAGATCCAGCGCATCGCCCTGCTCAAAAGTGACGCGTGCCCGGTCAATCTCCGGCGGGACGGTGGCCGTGGTGCGGGTCACCAGCTCACCTTCTTCGGTGAAGGCGTAATCCAGCTCGCCCGATTCCTTCAGCCGGTTGGCCGCCTCGATGAACCGGTGCGAGTAATCAATCCCGATCACCTCCCCACAATGTCGGGCGAGTTCAAAGCTCGAACGTCCCACCGCGCATCCCAGATCGAGCGCCCGGGCCGTCTCGGGCAGGCGCGTCGCGTCCAAGCATTCGGAAACGCACCGCACCGGATAATCGAGGGCCCCCATCGCGCCAAACTCGTAAGGAAGAATTTCCTCCGGCCGCCCATAGTGAAACAGCAAGTACTCGGAAACCGCCCGATCAGATTCGTAAAAGTTCATAAGCTGGCGGCAGCACGGTGTCATTGCACTCCGGCGGCCTGGATTCACTTTGCGGAAGAATCCGCGAATCACCAAGCATCAACCTTCAGCAGCCGAATTCGTCCTTGAGCCAGCCTTGTTCCAGCAGACCAACCTGTGGGTGCATCGTGCCGGGATTGCCTCAAACGATTCTGCCGGCGGTATGACGCCCGGCTCCACTGAAAACAACGGCCAAGCTTCCGTTTGCCTTGGCGAGACAGTTGCCGCATGGTCACCGCCGCTAACATGGCCGCTGCCAAAAAACATTCCGCTCCCAACACCGACGGATTCCTCCCGATGTCCCGCGCCGAAATGGACACGCGCGGCTGGGACGAACTCGATGTGCTGATCATCACGGGCGACGCCTACGTCGATCACCCTTCCTTCGGCGCGGCCATGATCGGGCGGGTGCTCGAGGCGGATGGTTTGCGCGTGGGCATCGTGGCGCAACCGGACTGGACCAAGATCGAGTCGATCCAAGGGATGGGCACGCCGAAGCTTTTCGTCGGCATCACGGCGGGCAATCTGGATTCGATGCTGTCGAATTACACGGCCGCCCGGCATAAGCGTAAGGAGGACGTGTACAGCGAGGGCGGCAAACCGGGCAAACGGCCCAATCACGCCTCGGTCGTCTATTCGCAGATGGCGCGGCAGGCGTTCCCCGGCGTTCCCGTCGTGCTTGGCGGCATGGAAGTGAGCATGCGGCGCGTGGCGCACTACGATTACTGGGAGGACAAACTCCGCCCTTCCATCATGGCGAACGCGAAGGGCGACGTGCTGGTTTATGGCATGGGCGAAGTTGCCATCATCGAGATCGCCAACCGGCTGCGCGCCGGCAATCGCGATTTCAGCGGCATTCGCGGGACCGCCTTGTTCCTCGGTGCGAAAGCGGCGGCGGCGGCGGATTTCAGCG
>CAYXDZ010000630.1:0-2095 GCA_964463815.1 uncultured Verrucomicrobiota bacterium
CTTTCCACACTGCGGCTTGAATCCTCACGGGGCCGGGTGTTAGCTTTCGGCCGTCACCTGAAACGTGTTCCGCGATCCAGCTTATGAATTCCTTCATCCGTTCTCTTTTGCGTCGGTCGATGTTGTTGCTGGCCGTCTCCGCCGGTTCGGCCGTGTGTGCCGCCGAACCCGAGCCGCCCATCGTCACGCCGGGCACGAATGGTTCCCCGCCGTCCGATGCCATCGTGCTGTTCGATGGCAAGGACTTGTCGGCGTGGAAGGCTGTCGATGGCGGCCCGGCCCGGTGGAAGATCGAGGATGGTGCCCTGGTCATGAACGGCGGCAACATCCTGACCAAGGAGGAGTTCGGCGACGTGCAGTTGCACATTGAATGGGCCGCGCCGAAGAAGATCGAGGGCGAAGGGCAGGGACGCGGCAACAGCGGCGTCTATCTTCAGGGTCGTTACGAAATCCAGGTGCTCGATTCGTACGAGAACAAGACCAATCCCAGGGGGCAGGCTGGGGCGTTCTACGGCCACAACGCCCCGCTGGTGAACGCCTCGCGCAAGCCCGGCGAATGGCAGACGTACGACATCATCTTCCGCGCGCCCAAGCCCGGTCCCGACGGCAAGGTGATCCCCGGATCATTCACCGTGTTGCACAACGGCGTGCTCGTTCAGGATCACATCCCCGTGAAAGGCGAGGCCACGGCTGCGGCGCAGTTCAGCGGGGTCGCCCTCAAAGGGCCGCTCCTGCTGCAGGATCACAGCAATCCCGTGCGCTTCCGCAACATCTGGGTGCGCAAGTTGAACTGAGTTAATCGCAACCGACAATCGACGCCAATGAACGCCAACGGAAACTGAATCACCCTTTGAACCTGTCCGTCCCAATCCACCAACCATGAAAACCAAACTCTCCCGAAATTTGTTTCGTTCCGGCTTGTCCCTGGCCTTGATCGGCTCGATCGGCCTGCTGGCCGGCTGCCAGTCGCTGCGCACCAACGCCGGCAACCCGCCCGCCGGCTTCACCGCGCTCTACAACGGCCAGGACCTCAGCGGCTGGCGCGGCGGCGACACCTTTGACCACCGCAAGCTGCTCGCGATGCCCGAGCAGGAACGCGCCGCCAAGGTCGCCGAGTGGAACAAGACGATGCGCGCCCACTGGACCGCGCAGGGCGAGGAGCTCGTCAACGACGGCCACGGCGCCTACGCGACGACCGAGAAAGATTACGGCGACTTCGAGCTGTTGCTGGAATACAAGACCGTACCGAAAGCCGACTCGGGCATTTACCTGCGCGGCGTGCCGCAGGTGCAGATCTGGGATTTCACCGAGAAGGAGAAGTTCAATATCGGCGCGGACAAGGGTTCCGGTGGCTTGTGGAACAACAGACCCGGCGCACCGGGTAAAGACCCGCTCGTGCTGGCCGACAAACCGCTCGGCGAGTGGAACAAGTTCCGCATCCTGATGGTCGGTTCACGCGTGAGCATCTGGCTCAACGGCAAGCAGGTCGTCGATCACGCCATCCTGGAGAACTATTACGACCGCAAGCTGCCGGTGCCGGCGAAGGGACCGATCCAGCTCCAGACGCACGGCGGCGAGATTCGCTGGCGGAACATCTTCATCCGGGAGATCGGTGCCGAGGAGGCGGCGAAGATTCTCTCTTCCAAAGGCAATGACGGCTTCAAGTCCGCCTATGACGGCAAGTCGTTCGCCGGCTGGGCCGGGCCGTTGGACAACTACGAGATCAAGGACGGCGCGATTGTCTGCAAGCCGGGCAAGGGCGGTACGATCTACTGGAACGAAAACCTGAAGGATTTCAGCGCGCGGATCGAGTTCAAGCTGCCGCCTGGTGGCAACAACGGCCTGGCGATCCGCTACCCCGGTTCGGGCGACACCGCCTACGTCGGCCTTTGCGAACTGCAGGTGCTCGACGACGACGCGGAGAAATATGCCCGGCTCGATCCCCGGCAGTTTCATGGCTCGGCCTACGGGATGGCCGCCGCGCATCGCGGCTACCTTCGTCCGGCGGGCGAGTGGAATTTTCAGGAAGTCACCGTGAAAGGTTCGACCATCCGCGTGGAATTGAACGGCAACGTGATCCTCGACACCGATCTGG
>CAYXDZ010000631.1:0-2080 GCA_964463815.1 uncultured Verrucomicrobiota bacterium
CAACCCGCCGCGACCGGTCCGCACTGGGCGTATCAACCGCTGCAACTTGTCCCGCTGCCGACCGTTCAACACCCGGCGTGGCCGGCGAACGACCTCGACCGGTTCGTTCTGGCGCGACTCGAGGCAAAAGGATTGCGGCCCGTCGGCGATGCGGACCGGACAACCCTGGCGCGACGTTTACATTTCGCGCTCATCGGGCTGCCGCCCACGCCGGAGGAGATCGACCAGTTCGTCAATGACGACCGACCGGAGGCGCTCGGCGCGCTCGTTGATTCGCTGCTCGCGTCACCGCGCTTTGGCGAACGCTGGGGCCGGCACTGGCTGGACATCGTGCGCTTCGGCGAATCGGTCACCCTGCGCGGCTTCATTTTTCCAGAGGCCTGGCGCTACCGCGACTACGTGATCGACGCCTTCAACGAGGACCGGCCGTACGATCAGTTCCTCCGCGAGCAAGTTGCCGGTGACCTGCTGCCCGCAAGCTCACTGGCGGAGCGGCAACGGCAGGTGGTCGCGACGACGTTCCTCGCGCTGGGCAACACGAACTTCGAGGAGCAGGACAAACAACAGTTGGAAATGGATTTTATCGACGAGCAACTCGACACGCTCGGCAAAGCCTTCCTTGCCCAGACCATCGGTTGCGCGCGGTGTCACGATCACAAGTTCGATCCCATCCCGGCCCGCGATTACTACGCGCTCGCCGGCATCCTGCGCAACGCGACCGCGATCGAACACGCCAACGTCTCGAAGTGGATTGAGCTGCCGTTGCCTTTGGCCCCAGACGAAGAAGCGCGGTTCACTTCGCAGGAAGCGGAGCTGAAGCGTTTGATCGCCGCCGTCGCCACCGCCAAGGATCGCGTGGCCAGGCTCCAGACCGCCGGGGACATACCGGCCACGCCCAACGTGCTGGCCGCCTCCGACCTGCCGGGCGTCGTGGTGGACAGCGCCCAAGCCGGGCGCGTTGGCGAATGGCAGTTGTCGCAGCACACCGGCCGCTTCATCGGCGACGGCTACCTGCACGATCAGAACCGCGACAAGGGCCGCAAGACGCTCACCTTCCACCCCGCCCTGCCCGCTTCGGGTCGTTACGAAGTGCGCTTTGCCTTCAGCCACGACGGCAGCCGCGCGACCAACGTGCCCGTGACCATTCTGCACGCGGACGGCGAATCCACCGTGCTCGTGAACCAGCGCGAGCGACCGCCCATTGACGGCCGCTTCGTCTCGCTCGGCCAGTTCCGTTTCGAGCGCGGCAATCAGGGCTCCGTCCTCGTGTCCAACGAGGGCACGGGAAACTTCGTAACGGCGGATGCAATCCAGTTCCTGCCGCCGCCCGGCACATTCGGCGGGGAAAGTCTAGCCACAGCCGACCCAGCCGTTGAACCCGGCGTGACGGCCGCAGAACAAGCCGTGTTGGCAGCCGCCCGCGCCGAACTCGCGCAGTTCGAAGAACAGCTCAAGTCTCTACGTGCCCGCGCCGGGAAGCGGCCGATGGTAATGGCGATTCGCGAGAACCCGACCGTGGGCGACATCCCGATTCACATCCGGGGCAGTGTTCACAATCTGGGCGCCATCGCGCCGCGCGGTTTCCTCCAGGTCGCGTCCCTCGGGGCCGTGCCGGATTTTCCGGAGAACGAGAGCGGTCGCCGGCAACTCGCGGACTGGCTGGCCAGCCCGGATAACCCGCTCACCGCGCGCGTGCTGGTGAACCGCGTCTGGCACTGGCTGTTCGGCATGGGGTTGGTCCGATCCGTGGACAACTTCGGCACCACCGGCGATGCGCCATCGCATCCCGAATTGCTCGATCATCTGGCGGCCGAGTTCATCGCGGACGGCTGGTCGGTCAAGCAGTTGATCCGGCGGATGGTGTTGTCGCGCACCTACGGGTTGTCCACGGCCGATGACGCCGCCGCACTCGCCGCCGATCCGGAGAACCGTTTGCTTTGGCGCATGAATCGTCGCCGACTTGAGGCCGAGAGCATCCGGGATGCGATCCTCAGCGTCAGCGGCCGGCTCGATTTGACAACCGGCGGCTCCACCGTGCCGACGGGACTCAACTCCGATTACGACGCCCGCTACACCGGGC
>CAYXDZ010000632.1:0-2076 GCA_964463815.1 uncultured Verrucomicrobiota bacterium
GCCAGCATCCCCTGCTCTTCCTCCGCGCGCTCGGCGACCAGCTTGCGCAACGCCGCCGCCGGATCATCGATCAACTGCCGGTCCACGCTGAACTGCCGGACGGGCGTGGACGGCAGCTCGAACTTCAATTCGCGAAAGGCGCGTTCGCAGACCGTCATCAAACCGCGCGCACCGGTTTTCTCATCCACCGCCAACTCGGCGATGCGCCTCAGGCCGTCGTCCTGAAACACGGCATCGATGTTGTAGGCGGCGAACGAGTTTTCGTACTGCCGCACGATGCTGCCCTCGGAGGATTTCAGAATCTGGAACAGATCATCCACGGCGAGCGAATGACACCAGACGCGCACGGGCAGCCGGCCGATGAACTCGGGCTCGAAGCCGTAGTCGATGAAGTCACGCGTCGTGGCCTGCTCGACAATCCGCTCCCCGTCCGGCACCTGGTCGCGCCGGGGTGAAAAGCCGATGGCGGACTCGCGCAACCGCCGACGGACGATTTCCTCCAACCCGTCGAAGGCACCGCTGACCACGAAGAGAATGTGTCGAGTGTTGATGGTCTGCGCGGCGGGCTTGCCCCGTTGCGACATGTCCATCATGGCCTGGATCTGGCCGGCGATGTCGTTGGGCGCGCGGGCGGGCACCTCGGTTTCCTCCATCAACTTGAGCAGGTTGGTCTGCACACCGCGCCCGCTCACATCCCGCCCGGAATTGGAACTGGAGCCGGCGATCTTGTCGATTTCGTCGATGTAGATGATGCCGTACTGCGCGCGGGTGATGTCGTTGTTGGCGCGGCGCAACAGGTCGCGCACGAGATCCTCGACATCGCCGCCAACGTAACCGGTCTCGGAAAACTTGGTCGCGTCCGCCTTCACGAACGGCACGCCGATCAGGTCCGCGATGCTGCGGATCAAGTAGGTCTTGCCGACGCCGGTGGGCCCGAGCAGCAGGACATTCTGCTTGGCGTACGTGGTGGAACCCCGCCCCTGCAACGCCTGCTGGACATGGTGGTAATGATCGCACAGCGCGACACTCAACACCTTCTTCGCCTCCTCCTGCTGGATCACGAAGCGGTCGAGGTGTGCTTTCACATCACGCGGCCGGTAATCGAACTTGAAGTCTTCCGCGGTCGGCGGTTTGGGCTCCGGGGGGGTGTCGCCCGCACTGGTGGAAGCGGCAGCCGACGATGCACCCATGTTCGGACCGCGCATGTTCTGCCGCATGAATTCCTGCATCTGGCGTTGGAATTCTTCGAAGCCGGGCGGCATCGCGCCCCGGGGTGATTGATTCATAACCATGCTCCTTGCGACCCGCCGGCGGGTCTTTTGTTCAATTGATTCCTCGCGCTTCGCGACGGAACGCGACGGCGGACAGGGGCGGCAGCGCGAATTCCGCGGAGAACTGGTGCCCGTGCGACGGCACGGCCGAGGACTGCACGCCACCAAGATTGCCCAGGCCGCTGCCCCCGTAGTGCGCGGCGTCGGTGTTGAGAACCTCGCGCCAGTGACCGCCCGCCGGCAAACCCAGACGATAGGCGGACTGCGGACAGGGCGTGAGATTCAGGATCACCATGACCACGTCGGACGCGTCATGATTGCGCCGCAAGAAGCTCAGGATGCTGTGCTCGTGATCCGAGCAATCGACCCACGAGAAGCCACCGGGCTCAAAGTCGGCTTCGTGCAACGCGGGCAGATCGCGCACCACGGCATTGAGATCGCCAACCAACCGTTGCACGCCCGCGTGATACGGTCCCGCCTCGAGCAGCCACCAGTCGAGCGGCGCGTTGTGATTCCATTCGCTGCTCTGACCAAACTCGCAGCCCATGAAGAGCAGCTTCTTGCCGGGGAACAGCCATTGATACGCGAGCAGCGTGCGCAGGTTGGCGAAGCGCTGCCATTCGTCGCCGGGCATGCGTGCGAGCAGCGAACCCTTGCCATGCACCACTTCATCGTGCGAGAGCGGCAGGACGAAGTTCTCCTGATAGTGGTAGAGCATGGCAAAGGTCAGCTCATTCTGGTGATACTTGCGATGCACCGGGTCGCGCTTGAAGTAGCCGAGCGTGTCGTGCATCCAGCCCATGTT
>CAYXDZ010000633.1:0-2058 GCA_964463815.1 uncultured Verrucomicrobiota bacterium
CGGCCGCGTGCCGCCAGTCCACGTCGCACAGGGCGACAATATTCTGGCTCTTGAGCTGATCGATGTCGCCGGCACCCTGGCCGCCGATGCCGATGGCGGCGATGTTAAGCCGCTCGTTGGCAGCGTACGTGCGCGCGGAACCAGCGGCGAGAATCGTGAACGTGGCGGCCGCCTTGGCGGTGGACTTGAGGAAGCGTCGGCGCGTGACCGGAGGGATGGAGCTCTTCATGTTGTGTTGGTTGAAACCGGGTTTACGACAAGTGTTCCTTGAAGAACGCGATGGTGCGTTCCCAGGCGAGGTTGGCGTTCGCTTCGTCGTAACGGCCGGTCGAGTCGTTGTGGAAGCCGTGATTGCACCGCGGATACATGTGCATCGTGTAGTTCACACCAGCGGCTTTGAGATCGGCTTCATATTCAGGCCAGCTCTCGTTGATCCGGGTGTCCAACTCGGCAAGCTGAACAAGCAGAGGGGCCTTGATGTTCTTGCGCAATTCCTTCGCGGCCGGGCTGCCGTAAAACGGCACGCCCGCGTTGAGTGTGTCAGGAATCGCGGCGGCCAGCATGTTCACGATGTAACCGCCGAAGCAGAAGCCGACCGCGCCCAGCTTGCCGCTGCTGAGTTCGTGCGCCTTGAGAAACCTTGCGGCGGCGATGAAGTCCTGCTCGATCTTCGCCCGGTCCAGCGAGCTTTGCAGCGCGCGACCTTCATCGTCGTTGCCCGGATACCCGCCCTTCGGATGCAGGGCATCGGGCGCGAACGCGACAAAGCCGGCCTTGGCCACCCGCCGCGCGACATCCGCGATGTAGGGGTTGAGCCCGCGGTTCTCGTGGATCACCAGCACCGTCGGCCCCTTGCCTTGCAAGGCGGTGGGCGTGACGAGATATCCGCGTCCTTCGCCGTGGCCCTGCGGCGAGGGGAAGGTCACGTAACGCCCCTTGATGGCGGGATCGTTGAACGACACCTGCTCGGCCTCCGCGTAGTTCGGCATTAACGTTGATAGCAGCGTGTTCATCGTGAACCCGGCCGCCGTGAGCGTGGCGAGCCGGCTCATAAACGTACGCCGGTCGATGATGCCGTGGGCGTATTCGTCGTACCAATCGAAGGCTTCCTGGGGGATGGGATGATGGGCCGGCGCTTCAAGGATGGGGGCGGAGGAGTTGGTGGGCTGGTTCATGGTAGGAGATTGAGATGCTGACTTGTTGGGCGGTTGATTGGTTCGATTTTTAATCCGGATTCGCCGCCCAAGTCCACCGCCAATTCCAAACGCGACGGGTCGGCGGGAGCATGCCTGGCCCTTCAACTCAGGCCATTGCGCACGGATTCTCCGTGCAACGGGTGCGGCGTCCGCGCATCGTCGACGCGCATGACGGTTTTGGAAGTGATCCAGCACAGCGCCCGGTTCCTCGAAGGCAAGGGCGTCGAGTCGCCGCGTTTACAGGGGGAATTGATCCTGGCGCACGTGCTCAAGCTGCCGCGTTTGCAGCTCTATTTGAGGTTCGATCAAGTGCTGGCCGAGGGGGAAGTCGCCGCCGCCCGCGAGTTGGTGCAACGGCGCGGCCGGCGCGAGCCGCTCCAGCAGATCCTGGGTACGACGAACTTCTGTGGGCTCGACCTCTGGGTGACGCCGGATGTGCTAATCCCTCGGCCCGAGACCGAGCTGCTCGCGGAACGGGCGGTGGTGTTTTTGAAGGCGATCCAAACCGACCGAAAGCCGAAAGCCGAGGGCCGAACCAATGCCGAAAGGCGAATACCGAACGAGTCGCCCGTTGATGTTGCTGGTGAGAATCAGGAAAAAGTGGGTTCCAGCCTCGGCCCTCGGATTTCGGATTTGGTTCGGCCCTCGGATTTCGAACTTCGGAATTCCGATCAGAGCCTCCTCGCGTCGGCGGTCACGGTCCTGGATCTTGGCACCGGCAGCGGTTGTTTGCCGATCTACCTGGCGCACAAACTTTCTTCGGCAAGGGTGACCACGGTGGATATTTCGCCGGCGGCGCTGACCGTCGCCCGCGAGAACGCGCGGCGGCATGGAGTCCTTGATCGTGTTGAGTTCCTCGAAG
>CAYXDZ010000634.1:0-2042 GCA_964463815.1 uncultured Verrucomicrobiota bacterium
ACGTAAAGGGCAGCGCCTGCGCCGCGCTGACCCCGTTGTCGGTGAGCGACAGCGCGGTCATGCCCGATGGATCGATCCAGTTGAAAGTGGCGGCCTGTATCTGGTAGTTGGCAACGACACTGATCGTGGCGGTGGCTTCGCTGGTCTGGCCCGAGCCATTGGCCACGGTGAGGCGGACGGTGAAGTGGCCCGCCTGGTTGAAGGTGTGGCTCGGGTGCTGCGCCGCGCTGGAGTTGCCGTCGCCGAAATCCCACATCCAGGAAGTGATTTCCCCAAAAGACAGGTCGGTGAAGTCCACAGTCAAAGGCAGCTCACCGGAAACCGTGCTCACCGTGAAGTCGGCCAGCAGTGCCGGCCCGAGGGCGTTCGCCAGATTGAGCCGGCCGCCGGTGACGGTCTTGCCTGCGAGTGACGGCAGAGGATCGACGGCGGCATACACCCGGTTGATGAGCTGCAGATAGGTCTCGTGCGGGTACCGGGCCCTCATCAGCGCGAAGGCCCCGGCGGTCACCGGCGTGGCGAAGGAGGTGCCGCTGCCCTTGGTGTAGGCGGTGTCACTGGAACGGGCGGTGGTGTAGAGATCCGAACCGGGCGCACCCAAGTCCACACTGGTGGCACCGTAATTCGAGTAACTCGCCAGCGCGTCGGTGCGGGTGGTGGCGGCCACGGCAACGATGTTGTCATGCGTGTAACTGGCGGGATAGACAGGTTTGCTGTCGTTATCCGAACTGTCGTTCGCGGCAGCGGCGACCAGGATGATGCCGGCGTTCCGGGCGCTGCTGATGGCGGAAGACATCGTGCTGGAAGAACTGGGGCTGCCGAAGCTGGCATTGATGATGTGCGCCCCGTGAAGGCGGGCGTAATCAATGCACTCCACCGCATCGGAAGTATAGCCGTTGCCCGAATCGTCGAAGAACCGCAGGGCCATCAACTGGACGGACCACGCCACGCCGGTCCCGCCCTTGCCGTTGTTGCCCACCGCGCCCGCCAGTCCGGCCACCTGGGTGCCGTGGCCGTGCAGGTCGATCGGGTTGCCGTCGTTGGCGGCGGCATTGATGCCGTGGACGTCGTCGATGTAGCCATTGCCGTCGTCATCAATGCCGTTGCCGGCGATCTCCCCGGGATTGACCCACATGTTGGCCGCCAGATCCTCGTGCGTGTAACGAACGCCGGTATCCACGATGGCCACGATGATGTTCGTGGCGTAACGAATCGTGTCCCACGCCTCCGGGCCATCAATGTCGGCATCGACCACGCCGCCGCTCTGCCCCGTGTTGTGGAGATGCCAGAGGGAACCATCGGCGTAACGGGGATCATTCGGCTCCGCCGCCAGATGGAGCCGAAAATCCGGCTCGGCAAATTCGACCAGCCCGCTCTGCAAATAATTTGTGATCATTTCCGGGACACTCGTGTTCGGTGCGAGACGCAGCACCTGGATGCCCTCCATCTGGGGAAATGTTCGCAGCACCTGGGAACCATTTCCCGCATGGAACTGGCTCAACACGGATGCCGCCACCCCGACCTTGGGCTTGATGAGGATTCGCTCCGGGTGAAAATCACCCGCACCGGGCGGCGGCAGTGCGGCGGCGGTCTGCGCACCCACTTGCGGGGCGATGCCGCACAACACCAGGGCGGCCACCAAAAGCCCGAAGAGCGAGCGGGAGGGATTTGAAGTCCAGCGGACTGCCGGGCGGGATTTCCCGGTCCAAATGTTGATAATATCACGCATAAATGCACTAGAGCCGCCGGTGTGCCACGGCAATTCATCTAAAAACCGCTGTCAGAATTTGGAACACGCTCGGGCTGATAACGAGGAAAAACAAGGAGGACTTGCAGGCAAGCGGATCGTGTTGGCGTCGTCCGTTTTACTGGGCAGTCTCGCTGCCTAACGATCCTTCTGTTGGCATCCCGCGCCTCCAGCCTTGAAAAATTTTGCGGACTCACCAAGCCTCGTGCATGGCACCGCGACTGAATGGCATCACTGCGCTGGTATTGGAAGACGACCCGCTGCTGCGACGGGAGCTGGGGCGGTTCTTCAAGGA
>CAYXDZ010000635.1:0-2039 GCA_964463815.1 uncultured Verrucomicrobiota bacterium
GCGCTGGCCTCGCGCCTGTCCTACTTCCTCTGGAATTCCGAGCCGGACGAAGCGTTGCGGACGCTGGCGGCGCGCGGCGAGTTGCGGCGACCGGAGGTGTTGCGCGCGGAAACCGAGCGGCTCCTGAACGATCCGAAAGCGCAGCGCTTCGTTGAAGCCTTCACGGATTACTGGCTCGACCTGCGGAAGGCCGATGACACTTCGCCGTCCACGACGCTTTACAACGACTACGAATTGGACGACCCGCTGAAACTCTTCGCGCTGGAGGAGACGCGTTTGTTCGTCGCCGAACTTTTCCGGGGCGATCTGCCCGTGCGCAATGTCGTGGATTCGGATTTCATCTTCCTCAACGAGCGCCTTGCGGAACACTACGGCGTGCCGGGCGTGAGCGGCGCGAAGCTGCGCAAGGTGACACTGCCCGAGGACAGCGTGCGTGGCGGGTTGCTGACGCAGGCCAGCGTGCTGAAGGTCACGGCGAACGGCACGACGACCTCGCCGGTGTTGCGCGGCTACTGGATCACCGAACGCATCCTGGGTCATCAGATTCCACCGCCACCGCCCGTTGCTGCGGTCGAACCGGACATCCGCGGCGCGGTTACGCTCCGCCAGCAGTTGGAGAAACACCGCAACGACGCCAGTTGCGCGTCGTGCCACAGCAAGATGGACCCACCGGGCTTCGCGTTGGAAAGCTTCGACGTCATGGGCGGCTGGCGCGATCGCTATCGTGCGGTCAGGGAAGGCGTCGAACCAGAGAAAGGCGTCGGCATGAACGGCCAGGCGTTTGCGTTCCACTATGCGCTCCCCGTTGATTGCGCGGGCGAACTGCCCGATGGGCGCGCGTTCGAGGACATTCGCGAGTTCAAACGGCTGTTGGTTCAAGACGAGGTTGTCCTGGCGCGCAACCTGGCGAAACAACTGGCCATTTACGCGACGGGTGCGCCGGTGCGTTTTTCCGACCGCGAGCAGATCGAGCAGATCGTGCAAGACGCCAGTACCAAGCAATACGCCGTGCGCAGCCTGCTGCATGCGCTTGTGCAGAGTGAGTTGTTTTTGAAGAAGTGATTACTGATTACTCCCCATGAACGCCCCTTTCATCTCGACCCGCCGGGCGATCTCGCGCCGCTCCTTTCTCCGTGGCGCGGGTGCCGCGCTATCGCTGCCGTTCCTGGATTCGATGCTCGCTCCGTTCGCGAGAGCCGCCGAGTCCGCATCGCCCCTCGCACCGGGGGCGACGCCGCGGCGGATGTTCGGCATTTGCAACAATCTCGGCCTGCTGCCGGAACATTTTTTCCCGCAGGGCAGCGGACGCGATTACACGCCATCGCCGTATCTCAAGCTGCTGGAGGAACACCGCAACGACTTCACCGTTTTCAGCGGCGTGTCGCACCCGAACGTGGATGGCGGGCATCCGTCCGACATCAGCTTCCTCACCGCCGCGCCGCATCCGGCCAGCAGCTCATTCCGCAACACCATTTCGCTCGACCAGCACATTGCCGAGCACATTGGGACGTTGACGCGTTTCCCTTCGCTGACGCTCGCGGTTAATGGGGGACGCAGTCTGTCCTGCACGGGCACCGGGGTGGCGATCCCGCCGGAGCAAAGTGCCGCCGGTGTGTTCCGCCAGCTTTTCCTGCAAGGCACTCCGGAGCAGATCGAGGCGCAGATTCGCGAGCTCGACACGGGCCGGAGCATCCTCGACGCGGTCGCGGATCAGGCGAAGGATCTACAGCGGAAGGTCGGCGCGAGCGACCGCGACCGGCTCGATCAATACTTCACCAGCGTGCGCGATCTGGAGAGCCGCTTGTTGGCTTCCCGCGGCTGGGAGCACAAGCCCAAGCCCGTCGTTAAAGTCACTGAACCGGTTGACCCCACCAGCCCCGCCCAGTACATGGCCAAGGTGAAGTTGATGTACGACCTGGCGAAGCTGGCGTTCGAGACGGATTCAACGCGCGCGATTTCGCTCATGCTGAACAGCGTCGGCACGCCGGTCCTGCAGCTCCAGGGTGAGACGATCACCGACAGCTATCACAACCTTTCCC
>CAYXDZ010000636.1:0-2033 GCA_964463815.1 uncultured Verrucomicrobiota bacterium
GGCTGTCCGGGTTGCGCTTGGCGAAGAATCGAGCGGCTTCAATCAACCGCGAGCTCCCACCGGCCAGCGTGGCAGCCTCTACGTAACGGGCAACGGCAACCTCCAG
Source organism: uncultured Verrucomicrobiota bacterium (assembly GCA_964463815.1). Classification (GTDB taxonomy): domain Bacteria; phylum Verrucomicrobiota; class Verrucomicrobiia; order Limisphaerales; family RI-55; genus RI-55. Next base: position 107 of record CAYXDZ010000636.1, read on the forward strand.
GGGTTCACCCAAGGGTGCCAGCAGTTCATTGGCGCGAGTGAACGTCAGCGCCTCACGGTTGGTGAGGGTTGCCGCCTCAGCTTGCTGGCCGTCGAGCTTGCGGGCGATGGCCTCGGCGCGCTCAAGAGCCGCGGCCTCTGTTGGCAGTGATTCCAGCTTCCGTTTGCCCTCACTGAAATTTGCGACCTGGAAGCCGAGATTGCCGGCAACGGTGGTCCGCTCGTAAATCTTCACCGACTCCCGGTTGACCGTGACGCGGAGGATTCGCTTACCCCCCTCGGTCGTCATGGTCGCCACGGTGATCTGCTTCCCGTTGATCGTCCGCTTGCCAGTCTTCCAAACCAAATTCGCCCGGGCCTTGTTGGGGTCGCTTTCGTGCGGGTTCATGCTTTTTGTGTCGCATACGTGTTGCACGGTGTCAAGAGCGGACCCCTTTCGGAACCAACCAGACGCAGAATAACCCCTTTGTTTACAGGCTTGGTACCCCCACCCTGAATTGAACAGGGATCAACGGTTTAGGAAACCGCCGCTCTATCCATTTGAGCTATGGGGGCTCCGCGCCGGGATTGGATAGTCGAATCCCGGTGGCGTGTAAACCTTGAAGCCGGTGGTGAGGATCCGGCGTCCGGTGTTTCATGCCATGAAGCGAACCGGTTCTTGACACCGCCGACGGCGGCACGGCTTTTGGGGGCATGAACAAACGGCACGTCATTGAAGCGATCCGCGAGGAGTTGCGGCGACAGTTCGAGTTGCTGAAGCGTGCCTCGGACACGGCCCGCGCCGATGCCACCGATGAGGAGAGCCGGGCACGCAGCAAGTACGACACGCAGGGACTTGAGGCTTCCTATCTTGCCGCCGGGCAGGCGGAGCGTGCCGAGGATCTTGCCGCCACAATCGCCGCTTTCAACGCCGCGCCGTTTCCGCCGTTCACCACGAAAGATGCGATTGCGGAGGGCGCGCTGGTCGAAGCCAGCTACTCCGGGGACATCGAGTGGTTTCTATTTGCGCCGTGCGCGGGCGGCTTGACGGTCGAGGTGGCCGGCAAGGAAGTGACCGTGCTGGCTCCCGGAGCTCCGTTGCGCAGACAGTTGCAGGGTCTCAAAAAGGGCGGCCAGGTGAAAGAGCGGCAACTGACGGTGAAGTCGGTACAGTGAAATCCTTCCCTACTGAACATCTCAACCAAGCGAAGCCAAGATATCTTCCGCCGCCTTTCTGGGATTGGGGGCCTGGTAAATCGGTCGGCCGATGACCAGCCAGCTTGCGCCGGCTTCCATGGCTTCCCTGGGTGACAAGGTTCGCTTTTGATCATCACCGCCCCCACTGCCACCGGGGCGAATGCCGGGGGTGACCAGTTGCATCTTGGTGGGGATGATCTGGCGCAAGGCGGCGATTTCCAAAGGCGAGCAAACGAGTCCACGCAGACCGCTGCGCGCGGCGAGCATGGCGAGTCGCTCGACCTGCTGGCCGATGTTCGCGCTGACGCCGATCTCCACGAGATTGTCGTTGTCCATGCTGGTAAGCACGGTGACGCCAAGGACGAGCGGGGCTTCGCGGCCCGATTGCAAGGCGGTTTGTTGTGCGGCCTGTTCGGCGGCGGCGAGCATCTCGTGACCGCCGCTCGTGTGGACGGTCAGCATCTGCACATCCAGCCGGACGGCGGACGCGACGGCTTTGGCGACGGTGTTGGGAATGTCGTGAAACTTGAGGTCAAGAAACACACTGGCGCCAGTCGCGCGGATTTCGCGGATGAGTTCCGGCCCGGTGGCGACGAAGAGTTCCTTGCCGACCTTGAATGCGCCAACGACGGGCGCGAGTTCGCGGATGAGCTTGCGGGCGGACTCCAGGTCCGGCACGTCGAGGGCGAGGATGATTGGATTGCGCATGGGCCGATTTCAACACGGGCCGGGACCGCGCGCCATCCTGATTT
>CAYXDZ010000637.1:0-2031 GCA_964463815.1 uncultured Verrucomicrobiota bacterium
GCCCACGCGAATCTCGATCTGCCCCTCCCGCCGGAATTCAAGTTCCGTCCGCAGACCATCGACGACCAGCTCCAGATCGGTTACGGCCTCGCGATTGCCGACCTCGACGGCGATGGCAAGGACGACCTCATCGTGGCCGATCAACGCGAGATCGTCTGGTATCAGAATCCAACCTGGAAGAAGCATCGCCTGGTCGGCCAGCTCACCGAGCGCGACAACGTTTGCATTGCCGCCCGCGACATCGACAATGACGGCCGCGCGGAGGTGGCCGTGGGCGCGGGTTGGAATCCCGGCGACACCCTCACGAGCGGTGCGGTGTTCTACCTCGTCCCCCCCGAGGACCGCACCCAGGAATGGACGCCAATACAGCTTCCGCACGAACCCACCGTGCATCGCATGCACTGGATCAAGGACCGCCATGATCGCTTTTTTCTCGCGGTCCTGCCGTTGCACGGCCGGGGCAACCGGAATGGCGAAGGAGCGGGCGTGCGCTTCATGGGCTATTACCGGCCGCCGGATCCCCGGGGCGTTTGGGAGACGTTTGTGTTGAACGACGAACTGCACATCGCGCACAACTTCGATCCCGTGCGCTGGGATGGCCCGGATGAAGCCGAGGAAATGCTCATCGCCGCCAAGGAAGGGCTGCTGGTCACGATGTGGCAGGACGACCATTGGTTCACCCAGCAATACACCACCAATGCCGCCGGTGAAGCGCGCTCGGGACGGCTGCCCAGTGGCCGCCGGTTTCTCACCAGCATCGAGCCTTTTCACGGCAACGAACTCGTCGTCAACACGCCGATCATGACCTTCACCGGCAAACTGTCCTACACCCGCAAACGGGTTGTGCTCGACGACACCCTGATCCAGGGACACGCCCTGGCCACCGGCGATCTCTACGGTGCCGGCTGGGATCAGATTGTGGTGGGCTGGCGGGGGCCGATCCCGATGCGCGAGGGGGTGAAGGTCGGCATCAAACTTTTTGTGCCCACCGACAAACGCGGTTACGGCTGGAAGGAGCACGCCTTGATCGATGACAACACCATGGCGTGCGAAGATCTCAAGCTCGCCGACCTCGACGGCGACGGCCGGCTCGACATCATCGCCTGCGGTCGCGCCACAAAAAACGTGATCATCTACTGGAACGAAACCCCGTCGTGGGAACCGTGACCCAGCTTTGAGCGACATGCCGTGCGATTTGAAGCGATGCCGGTCAGCCCGATGACCGGCATTTTTCTTTGTCGGATATCAGCGACTGCGGCTTCCTACAGGCAGCGACATGAACACCGACCCGGCAGCGCTGCTGCGAGAATTTCTGGCCACCCGGTCCGAGGCCGCCTTCGCGTCCCTGGTGCGGGCGCAGATTGATCTCGTGTATTCCGCCGCCCGCCGGATTTGTGCCGGCGACACCCACCTCGCGGAGGACATCACGCAAACGGTGTTTGCCGATCTCGCCCGCAAAGCCGCCCGGTTGCCCGGCGATGTCGTGCTCAGTGCCTGGCTTTACCGCCACACCTTCTTTGTCGCCTCGTCAATGATCCGCACCGAGCGCCGCCGTCGCGCCCGTGAACAGGAGGCTGTAGCCATGAATGCCACCCATGAAGCCGCCGAACCCGATTGGGCGCTCCTCGCCCCGCACCTCGATGAAGCGATGAACGCCCTTGCCGAGGCCGACCGTCTGGCGCTCGTGCTCCGTTACTTCGACAAGCTCGATCTGCGGGCCGTCGGTGAACGGTTGGGCGTCAGTGAAGACACGGCGCAGAAGCGCGTCGCCCGCGCATTGGAAAGGCTCAAGACCCGGTTCGCCAGGAAGGGCGTGACCGTTTCCCTCACCGCGCTTGCGGCCGGCCTGCTCGCCCATGCCGTGAGCGCCGCGCCGGCCGTGCTCGCCGCCCAGACGGTTTCGGCGGTGGTGGCCGGTTTCGTCGCCGGCTCCGGAATCCTGATCGCCTTGGAAAAATTTATGACCCTGAACGCCCTCAAACCCCTTGCCGCCGCGCTGGCCGTTGCCGGCGTGGCCACACCCCTCTTCCT
>CAYXDZ010000638.1:0-2029 GCA_964463815.1 uncultured Verrucomicrobiota bacterium
ATCCTCTGCCAGAAGGCGGAACACGCCGACGCCACGGTCACGATCTGCCATTCACGCTCGCGACACACGGCCGAACATTGCCGCCGCGCGGACATTATCATCGCGGCCATCGGCGTGGCGGAGTTTCTCAAGGCCGACATGGTCAAACCCGGCGCGGTGGTCATCGATGTCGGTGTCAACCGCCTCAACGATCCAGCCGCGAAAAATGGTTATCGACTCGTCGGCGACGTGGACTTCGCGGCCGTCCAGCCCATTGCCGGCAAAATCACGCCCAACCCCGGCGGCGTCGGTCCGATGACGATCGCCATCCTGATGCAGAACACCGTCACCGCCGCCGAGCGCGCGTGATCCTCCCCATTTCCCATAACCCAGACCTCAGTTTCGATTTCACATGACTCCCTCCCGCATCCTCCCCGATCTGCAATGCTCGCTCGTCTGCGAAGAAGTCCGCCAGGAAGCCAATGGCAACTTCTTCCTGATCGGTGTGCTCAATTTCGTGCGCGTCCCGCAACTGCCGGTCACCGCGCTGCGCCTGACGGTGTTCACGCGCTGGACGGCCGGGCTGGGCCAGTTCACCGAGACGGTGCGGTTGGTCGCCCCCGATCAGACGACGCTGATGCGCAAGGCGGAGACGAAATTTCAACTCAAGGATCCGGCGTTGCACGCGACGAACGTGGCCATTTTCGCCCAGGTCGAGTTCACGGCCGCCGGCCATTATTTCATCGAAGTGCTCGTGGACGACGTGATGAAAATCCGCTATCCACTGACGATCATTCACCAGCCGCCGCAACCGAAACCGGGGCAACCCGGCCAGCCGCCCGCCGCCCCCCCGACGGCCCCCGACCAACCGCCGCCGGTGGTCTGATTCAACGCACGGCGCGGGCCTTTCCGCACGTTTTCCTTCCCACTCCCGGCGAATCCCGCTAAAGAGGCGCTGTGTATTTGGAATACTACGGTCTGCGTGAATATCCCTTCGATATCACGCCGAATCCACGCTTCCTGTTCTACAGCGCCAAGCATCGCGAGGCGTACAATCATTTGTTGTACGGCATCCGTGAGCGCAAGGGATTCGTGCAGATCACCGGGGAAGTGGGCGCCGGCAAGACCACCCTATGCCGGGCCTTGCTGGAGGAAATCAGCGCGACGTTCACGACCGCGTTGATCCTCAACCCGGCGCTCGAACCCGACCAGTTGATCAAGGCCATTTGCCTCGAGTACGGCCTGCAAGTCCGCGGTTTCGACCAGGTGGAGATGATGGCCGAGTTGAACGCCTTTCTGCTCCAGCAACTGGCGAACGGCCGCGACACCGTCCTGCTCATCGACGAGGCGCAGGACATGACCAACGAATTGCTCGAACAGGTCCGCCTGCTCTCCAACCTCGAAGCCGACGACCGCAAGCTGTTGCAGATCGTGCTCATGGGGCAGCCGGAGCTCCGGGACCGGTTGAACGCGCATTCCCTCCGCCAGCTCCGCCAGCGCATCACCGTGCGCTACCACTTGAACCCGCTGACCAAGACCGAGGTCGGCCGCTACATCCAGCATCGGCTGCAGGTATCCGGGGCCAACGGCTCGCCTTATTTCACCAGCCCCGGTTTGTGGCGGCTCTACCGCTACACCAAGGGCATCCCCCGGCTGGTCAACGCCCTCAGCGACAAGTGCCTCCTGGCAGCGTTTGTGCAGCAAACGGACCGCATCGACTATGGCATCGTCGGGCGCGCGATCAACGAGCTGGAGGGCAAGATTAACGTGTGACCGGTGCGGCCGGTGGTGGCCGCAGGTACTTGCGGGAGACGAAATCGGTCTCCTTCCAGTTGGCGTGGCAGGGAGTTTCCATTACTCGGCCTCAAGCCTTCGCTCTTCAACGAGCGCCGCCCAGCGAACAAACTTAACGGGTTGATGGAACCAGGAAATCTCCGTGGGAAATTTCACTTCGACGACCCTTTGCAAGTCCGGATCGGCTTCGATCCAGGTGTCATCACCGAGGTAGGCCAGAACGTGAATGCCATCCTCCGTGACCGCCAGATCGCCG
>CAYXDZ010000639.1:0-2029 GCA_964463815.1 uncultured Verrucomicrobiota bacterium
ACGGGCGCGAATGTCGAAAGTGCGAGTTACGGGCTCACCTGCTGCGCGGAACGGGTGGCTCTGTTCAAGGGGTTGACCGAGGGCGCGCGCGATTTCACCGGCCTGGCGATTGCCGCGCGGTTGGAAGGGGGCGCGATGCCGTGCGGAGCGTGCCGGCAGTTGCTTGCGGAATATGCGCCTTCGGCCAGGGTGTTCGTGGTGGATACCCGGCGGCCGGCTGTCGTGCGGGAGTTTGGCGTGGCGGAATTGTTGCCCGGTGCGTTTCTCAAGTTCCGGCCGCGAACCAGCGACGCGCCCGCCACGCCGGGGTTTAGGAAACGCGGTTCGCCGCCGATGAAAGATTGATTTGATGAAAGCTGACGTGCTTGCCGTGTTGGAATCCGCCGCCTGGCCGGCCTTGTTGGTCGATGGCAGCGGCCGTATCGTGCGGGCGAACCAGCAGGCGGCCACCGTCTTTGGCCAGGTGGTGGTCGGTGAGGGGCCGATGCTGGCCGCGATCTGGGCACCGGCCAACGCCGTCAAGGCCGACCAGTTTCTCGCCAGCCTCGCGCGCACCCCGGTGAGCGCCACCGAACTGAAGTTTCTGGTGAAGGGGGGCCAGACGCAAAACTGCCCGGTACTCGTCACTTCCGGGGTGGCGGAGGGACAGAAATTCGTTCTGCTGCAAGTTCCACCCGTGTCGGGCACCGCTCCGGCCCCGCCGCCAACCGCAGCGGCGGCGATCACGAATCCACTGGTCGAAACGAGCCTCATGCAAAAGCAGAAGCTCGATTGCGCGCTCCAACTGGCGCGCTCCGTGGCGTTGGATTTCAACAACGCCCTGACCATCATTCTGGGGCACGCTTCACACATGCTGAGCCGCATGGCACCGGATGATCCCATGAGGCATTCACTGATCGAGATGGAGCGTTCGGCCGAACGGGCCGCTGAAATCGCTTCCGATCTGGCGGCGTTCAGCCGGCAGGAAAAAGAAGGCAAGGCGCACTCCGCCGGGAATCTGAATGTCATCGTGCGCCAGACCTGCGAACTGTTCCACACGCGCTGCGGTCCGGATGTCACCTGGAAGCTCGAACTGGAGCCGAAGTTGTTCGCCACCCATGTGGACGAGGCCAAGATGCAACAAGCCCTGGTCCGCGTGATCGAAAACGCAACCGAATCGCTGGCCAATGGTGCCGGGTCGATTTCGCTCATCTCGCGGAATGTCGAAGTTTCGGAGCAGTCGCCTGAAACCTCGGTCCGGCTGATGCCAGGGCATTACGTCTGCCTCGAAGTTCGCGACACCGGGAGCGGTATTCCCGCGCAGACCCTGGGGCGAATTTTTGAACCGTTTTACACCACCAAGACCGGCCATCGCGGCCTAGGACTCGCGTGGGTGTATGGGATCATCACCAATCACGGCGGCACCGTCGCCGTGAGCAGCGAACCGGCCGCCGGCACGAGCCTGCGGATTTATCTCCCCGCCACCCGGCGGTTGCTGCCGGACGGCGGAGCGCGCACCACCGATCTGGCGGGCAAGGAAACCGTCCTGATCGTCGATGACGAGGAGCTGATTCTCACCCTTGGGCAGACCGTGCTTTCGGCGTTCGGCTATCGCGTGCTGACGGCGACCTCCGGCGCGCGGGCGCTCCAGATCCTTCAGGAAGCCACGTCGCCCGTGGAACTGGTGATCACGGACATGGTGATGCCCGGCATGAGCGGCCGGGAGTTGATCGAGAAAATCCGCCCGCTTTCGCCGGGAACCCGGATCCTCAGTTCCAGCGGTTACGTGCGGCCCCCGCAGTCGGACGACAGCCTGTATCTGCAAAAACCCTTCACGAGTCAGCAACTCCTTGTGAAAGTGCGGCAGGCGCTGGATGCCTGACGCGGCGTTCGTCTGCCGCCGCGCCGTCCAGCGAAAATTGCCCCGGCCTACGCTGATTGACGAATGGCCGGCAATGCTGTTTCCATCCCCGTATGCAAATTGAGAGCCTGAAAGTTTTCTGTGACCTCGCCGAGACGGAGAGCTTCACCAAGGCCGCCCAGATCAACG
>CAYXDZ010000640.1:0-2024 GCA_964463815.1 uncultured Verrucomicrobiota bacterium
CGGGATGACGGATCAGCAACGGCGAGCGCAAGGCGTGCTCGTAGAGGCAGTGCTTACCCCAGATGGCGTGCTCGCCGAGCAGGAAGCCGTGATCGCTCCACACGACGACGATGGTGTCGCGTTCGCGGCCGCTCCCGCGCAACGCCTCCAACACACGGCCGATCTGGGCGTCCACATAGCTCACGCTCGCGGCGTAGGCGTGGCGCAGGTGGCGGGCGTATTCTTGGTCGGTCGCTGGATCACGGCCGGCGTGACCGTAGTTGCCGCGAAACTCACCGCTGCCGTGCCAACCGGACGGCCAACCGGGTCGGGCGGCCGCCGCTTCACCGAGGTCGGGAATCCGGTCTGGATCGTGCCGGTCGAAATAGCGCCTCGGGGCGGCAAACGGCAGATGGGGTTTGAAAAGGCCGACCGCGAAGAACCACGGCTCGGCTTGTTCGGACATCGCCCGGATCGTCGCCACCGCCTCCCGCGCGACCCACGCGTCGGGATAGGCTTCATCCGGTCCGTCGAACGCCTCCCACGCGGGCGATTCACCTCGGGTGCGTGCCTGGCCGTTGGCGAAGCCGTGCATGATGGCTTCGGCGTGCGGCCAGGGACTTTCGGGAAGCCAGCTCCGGGTCCACGCGCCGGGCAGTTCCTCCGGGCCGTCCGTCCAGTTGCGACCGGTGCGTCCGCCGGGGTGATGCATGACCTTGCCCAACGCGAGCGTGCGGTAGCCGTGACGTTGGAACCACGCCGGCAGATTTGCGTCGCCCCAACCGGCGTGCGTGGCGGCAATGGCGTTGTTGCCGAGGTGCGCCGCCGTGGTGGGATAACGCCCACGCAACCACGCGGCGCGCGAGGCACCACACGTCGGCACCTGCACGTAGTGATGGCTGAACAGGCGCGCGGTCTGCGCAAAGGCGTCCAATTGGGGCGTCCGCGCGTGGACCACGCCGAGCGCGCCGAGATCATTGCGCAGATCGTCGATGGCGATGAACAGGACGTTGGGCTTCTCCGCCGCGCAGGCCGCCGGACCAAGCACCAGTGCCGCGCATATCCCGAGCCGCCATTTCATGGTCGCGGAACGGAGCCGGGCGAAGCCGGCCAGCACGGTGCGAAGCGGTTTCATCTCACTCCAGGTGCCGTTCATGCAAACGGCGCAGCCGGGCTACCACGTCCGGATGCCGCTTCGCGAGGTTCGTGGTTTCACCGGGGTCATCCTTCAGGTTGGCGAGGAAGAGCGGAATGCGTTCGGTTTGAGCGGCGGCGACGCCGGTGTCCCGCGCGTTCCCGATGAGCTTCCAGTCACCCTCACGCACGGCCCAATCGGCATTCGGGCCGTGACCGACCTGCCAGTGCAACGCGCGGCCGGCGTGTGGCTCGGGCGCGTCAGGCTCATGCAAGACCCGGGCGAGGCTCCGTCCGTCCAGCGAGACCGCGGGCGGCGCGACGCCGGCCAGTTCGGCCAGCGTGGGCAGCAGGTCGCAGGCGTGGACCACCTGGTCTCTTACGGCGTTTTGGGGCAGGTGGCCGGGCCAGGAGAAAATGGCCGGCAGCCGGATGCCCCCCTCGAACAGGCTGAATTTCGCGCCGCGATACGGGCCGGCTGCGCCCCCGCCGAAGTGTGCTCGTTCTTCGGTTGAGTGGCCGTTATCGCTTTGAAACACGATGATGGTCCGCTCGCGCAGGCCGAGTTCATCCACTTTCGCCAGCAGCGCGCCCAGGCGTTCGTCCTGCGCCGCAAGGAAGGCGGCGTAGAGATTGCGCGGGTAGGGCAGATCCTTGAAGTGCTCCCGCCAATGCGCATCGCCTTGATACGGGTAATGCGGCGTGTTGAGCGCGTAATAAAGAAAAAACGGCCGGTCACGGTTCCGCGCCATGAACTGCGCGGCCTCGCGCACCATCAGGTCGGGGAAGAACTCGCCGTCATGGAACACCTCGACCTCGTTGCGCCAGAGGTCATGGATGTTCGGGCCGCTCCAGTAAAAGAAGTGTGAGTAGTTGTCGATGCACCCGCCCATGTGACCGAACGAATGATC
>CAYXDZ010000641.1:0-2024 GCA_964463815.1 uncultured Verrucomicrobiota bacterium
CAGTTCTTCGGCATGGGCCTCTCAAAGGTGCTCGACGACTTCGGCATGCAGGGCGAACCACCCCGGAATCCCGAGTTGCTTGACTGGCTCGCGGCCGAGTTCATGGACAGCGGCTGGGACGTGAAACACATGGTGCGCCTGATGGTGACCAGCCGCACGTACCGCCAGGTCTCCACGGCGTCGCCTGAACTGCTGGCACGCGATCCGGACAATCGCGAACTGGCCCGCCAAAGCCGGTGGCGTGTCGATGCCGAACTCGTGCGCGACAACGCGTTGTCCGTCGCCGGCCTGCTGGTGCCAACGATTGGCGGTCCGAGTGTGAAGCCCTACCAGCCCGAGGGGTATTGGGAGAATCTCAACTTCCCGGTGCGCCAGTACGAGCATGACACCGGCGACGCCCAGTATCGCCGCGGGCTCTACACCTGGTGGCAGCGCAGCTACGTGCATCCCGCGATGCTCGCCTTCGATGCACCGACCCGCGAGGAATGCGCCGCCGAACGTTCGCGCTCGAACATCCCGCAGCAGGCGCTGGTGCTCCTGAACGATCCCACCTATGTCGAAGCCGCCCGCGTATTCGCTGAGCGCATCGTGAAGGAGGGCGGTGAGAAGCCTGAGGAACGGATTCGCTGGGCATGGCAGCAGGCGCTGTTACGCAAACCGGATGCGAAGGAACTCGCCACACTGCGCGACCTCGTGAAAAAGCACGCCGCCGAATATGCCGCCGACCGCGCCGCGGCGGAGGCACTGTTGAAGGTCGGGTTGAAGCCCGTTCCCGCAGAGGTGGACGCCGCCGAACTCGCGACCTGGACCAGCGTGGCTCGTGTCATTCTCAACCTCCACGAAACCGTCACCCGCTCATGAACACCAAGAACGGCGCGCTATCTTGTAATGCAGACCGGCTGTCTTCCGTAACGCGGATTGGTAATCCGCGGACGCTTGAATGGGTCGGAACCGCTGCCGACTGCCAGTCGGTGATACGGCAGGCTGCCAGCCTGCGCCACCCGAACAACGCTTTGGAAACCGCCGTATGAAAACACTCGATCCCGCCTTTTCGTTCAACCGCCGCATTTTCCTCGGCCGCACCGCCCGTGGCCTCGGTTCCGTCGCGCTCGCCTCGATCATGAATCCCGGTCTGCTGCGCGGCGCGAGCAACGCTTCCAAGCCGACCGACAAATGGACCGGCGTCGTCAATCCGTTGCACTTTCCGGCAAAGGCAAAACGTGTCATTTGGTTGACGATGGCCGGTGGTCCGTCGCATCTCGAGACGTTCGATCCCAAGCCGAAGTTGGGCGAACTGCATGGCCAGCCGATGCCCGAGAGCTTCACCAAGGGCAGGCAGATCGCGCAGTTGCAGGGGCAGAAGTTGGTGTGCTTCGGTCCGCAGTTCGGGTTCAAACGCTTCGGCAAGTCGGGCACGGAAATCTGCGAGCTGTGGCCGCACATCGGGTCGGTGATCGACGACATCTGCCTGATTCGCTCAATGACCACCGAGGCGATCAACCACGACCCTGCTCACATGTTCATCAACACCGGCTCGCAGATCGCCGGCCGGCCGAGCATGGGCGCGTGGGTAACCTATGGGCTGGGCAGCGAAGCCGAGAATCTTCCCGGCTTCGTGGTCATGACCTCGCTGGGCAAGGGTGGACAAAACCAGCCGATCGCCGCGCGTCAGTGGTCCTCGGGCTTCCTCCCGAGCCGGTTTCAAGGGGTGCAATTCCGGGGCAAGGGCGACGCCGTGATGTATCTCGGTTCACCGCCCGGCATCAACCCGTCCCGCCAGCGCGACATGGTGGATGCGATCAACCAGCTCAACGCCCGGCACGACCGGGTCGTGGACGATCCCGAGATCGCCACGCGCATCGCGCAATACGAAATGGCGTTTCAGATGCAGTCGAGCGTGCCCGAGTTGATGGACGTCCGCAACGAACCGAGGAACGTGCTCGACCTTTACGGCTGCGAGCCCGGCGATGGCACGTTCGCCTCGAACTGCCTGCTCGCCCGGCGGCTCGTCGAACGCGGCGTAC
>CAYXDZ010000642.1:0-2021 GCA_964463815.1 uncultured Verrucomicrobiota bacterium
CAACCAGCGCCCAGCCGAGCCAGCGCAACCAGTCCGGCGGCGGCGGAAGCTGGAGCGCCGGACGACTCCGGCCGCCGGGTTCAATCGCGTCGCGATCCTGCAATTTGCCACCTTGATCGTCCTCGCCCGGCTGTTCTTCAGTAAGCCCGGATTTCGCTTCTGGGTCACTCTCACCATCCGAAGGCTGATCGCCCGCGCCGGCTTCGTTGGATTCCTTGTCCGCGTCGGGATCGTTCAGCGTGTATTGCTCCTCCTGGTGCCGGCCGGCCAAGGAGACGCCGGTGTCTGACGACGCGAACGTCACGGGTCGCGGCAGGACGAAGCTGAATAGCAACACGCCTAGTGCGATGATCGCGCCGACGCCAATCCAGGTGCCGGCGATAGCGGCGGGCATCTTCAACCGCCGCTGGCGGAGATAGCGTCGCAGCCCGAGAAAGCTGGTGAGCAACAACAGCCCGGTCGCCGCCGCGAGATAGACCGCCAACAGGAATAATCCCGGACTGTCGGCCTGCGTGCGCGCCAAGGCCGCCTGCCCAAAACCAAACAAAGGCAGCGCGGCGAGTGAGAAATAAATGATCCACAGGCCATGCGCGTGCGGTTGGCCGCTGCGGCCGCCTTGATTTAGGAAGAGCCGTTGCCACCAAGTTGATCTCGCCGGCTTGCGTTGAGCGATTTCAATGTGCGTCACTGCAACGTCGGCACGGGTTTCATTGCCGGCCGTCTCGTCGATGCCCGCGACACCCAGCAACCCTTCGCCCGACGCGTCTTCTTTGTCGTCGATCAGTGTGCAATCCCAGACGAGCTTGTTCGTACACCACCAGATCAAACCCAGCAGCAGCCAGCCAGCGGGCGGCATCGCGAAGAACTGGTTGATCATGAGCGCCACCGCGCCACCGAGGCCGAGCGCGAACAGACCCGCGTAAGCCGGTGTCCGCTCGATCGCGATCCGTGAAATGCCGACCATGCCGATCACGAACCAGAACAGCGTCCAGCGCAGCCGCAGCGCGTGCTCGCCGCGATACACGAGGTCCTGCGCGAACCACACCAGCGCGCCGACCATGACCATGATCAACAACGGCGCCGCGCCGGCCGCGATGTAATCCGCCGCCGTGGGCAGTTCATCCAGCTTGCTGAAGCCGCGCTTGGTTCGTTGGTTCATCTTTCAGTCACATCGTAATCGTCCTCGCGCTCGTCCTCGTCCTCGGCTCGGTCTTGTTTCGATTACGAGGACGAGGACGACGAGGAGGACGATTGCTCACACCGCCACCAGGCTTTCCGCCCGCAACTCCGCCAGGGCTTCCCGGCTGTCGACCGGGCGGAAGTCGATGCCTTCGCCGAGCAACAACGCCGCCCACTCGGGCGGTTGCGCCCAGTCGCGATACTCGCGGACATCCCGCGTGACGACGACGGCCGTCACGGCGTAACCCGAACGCCGCAGCTCGCCGAGCGCCCGCGCGCTGTCGCGCGTCACTGAGCACAAGATCGCCACCACGCTCGCGTCGCGCGGGATGCGGCTCGCCGTCTCGTGGATCATTGCGTCGAACGTGAAACCGTCCGTCTGTTCCAGCCGCGCGAGTGTCTCGTGGAGGCGCTCGACCTGTTCGGGACCGCGCTGGGGTGGAATGACGATGGGTTCAAGCCGTTCGTTGGGCGGTCGTTGGGCGAACTTGGTCAACGCATCCGCCCGGGTGGTCCACGCCGCGCGCCAGCCCTCGGTCCGAATCCGCTCGGCGGCATCGCGGCCGTTCGTGATCAAGCCGACCTGTTGACCCAGTTCGAAGACCGCGTTGGCCAACGACGCGGCGGCGGTGATCGCCAGATCCTCCGTCCAGAAACTCTCCGTGCCGATGAAGCTCTGCCGATGAAAATCCAGCAACAGTGTCGCGCCCGCCACGCACGAAGGTTCATAGACTTTGCTGTGCAGCGAACCAGTCCGCGCAAAAGCCCGCCAGTGAATGCGGCTCAGCGGATCGCCCGCCTGATACGGCCGCACGCCGGCGATGCGCGTCGGGTCCTCGAAG
>CAYXDZ010000643.1:0-2013 GCA_964463815.1 uncultured Verrucomicrobiota bacterium
TTTTTCATCCCGCCGCCCTATCCCGATCCGGCCTTGCCGTCCATCCACCCCCAGTCCGCCAATTCCCCTCCGAGCCCATTCCCACACACCTGCCACACGCTGCTTCAACCGCCCTTGCTTTGAGGGTTGATCCCCGAATCCCTCACAGCCGCGCCGCCGATCAGGTGCCCGGTGCCATCGATTCCCGGCTCCATTCCTCAAGTAATTCGACGATCCGTTGCCGCTGCTTCGCCGCCATCGGTTTCGCTTTGGCATCCAGGATCGCCGCGCGGAGCTGGTTCTTATGATCGTTCACCACCGCGACCTCGCCTTTGCCAGTCCGTTCCACGTACCAGCCGGGCAGCACCAACACCGGCTTCACCGTGACCGGCTCTGCCGTCAGCCGGCCCAACTTTTCCGCCAGCGCCGTTGCACTATCGGTTGCTTGCGCCAGGTCGTCCCGATCCTTTCCAAATGGATAGACCAGTTCACGCCCCGTGTACGTGACCCGATGGTCCTCCTGACCGGCTGCCGCCGGCCGGCGTTTGCGCTTGGCCTTGGTCTCCACCGCGAATACCGCATGCGGCGCGACCACCACGTGGTCCACATTGCCCCGTTTCGCCAGTGCCAGGTCGTGGAAAACCTGACAGCCGTCCAGCATCAGCCGATTCAGCTCCTCGCCTACCGCCCGCTCGCCGTCAAAACCCAACGAGTAATCTTTCCACTCTTTCGCCGTCTCCCACGCCCACAGCATGATCCCGAGCATGAGCGCCGTGCCCACGGCCAGCGTGCCGATCGCCGTGGCCTCATCGCCACCTTTCCACGCACTCTCACTTACGATCACCATCGGGAGCAACACCACGCTCAACCACATGAGCCGGAAGAGGAATTTTTCGCTCAAGGCATCAACTTGCAGGCGCAGGCTTTCCCCGGGCGGCCGCAAGGGGTGACCACTGAAAGGGCGTCGCGACTTCTTTTGCGTCTTGGCGATCAGTAGCTTGAATGCCAGCAGCACCGCGCCCATCGAAACCGCGATGCCGAGCAGTGAGCCGACACTGAATCCTAGAATCATCCCCATGCCGGCTCCTGCTTACTCATTCTCCGTGACCGTATCAAGCCTGACTTCCCCGGGGGCCGTCAGCCGGTGCAAATCGACCGCGCTCTACCGGCCCGATCTTGCGCGGCCCCCTCAACCTTCGCTTTGAAACTATTCCCTGTTCGGCGACCAAATCGTCGGGCCATCCCTTGACGGCTGCCGGCCGTGAACTAACTTACGGTTGGCTGACGTGGACGTGATTGTCGGTTGAAAGAGTCAGTGACGGATCGGTCAGTGATAGGCAGTTAGTCAGTCAGTGACAGACCAGTCAGTGATGGTCGTCAGTTGGTAGAAACGCCCACGCCAGCCATTTCCTTTTTCCCCGCGACCTCGCCGAAGTCATGATTCAACCCTCTTCGATCCTCGCGGGATCGAGTTTGAGGGCTCGACATTTCGCTCATTCAGTTCCTGCGATTTGGACATGAGCTCGGCCAGTTCCGCATCGGTGGGCGCCCGGCTGAATTCCGGATCCGTGGCCAACTTCTCCTGCATAACCTTCGCCCGCTCCTTCGGCGTCTTGTACAGGTAGTGGTCAAGCTGCCACTGAAACCGCTGGCGGGTTTCCAAATGGCGTTGGCGATTTCGTTCGAGAGCCTGCACGTGCCCGACATCAGTGGCCTTCGAGAGTTCCTGCTCAGTCCACCTGACCAGCATGTCAAATACGTTGATCTCTCTGCGCAGGGTTCGCTCCCCTTCGCGGATGCCTGCCAGCCACTCGTCACGCTCATTCCTGGTCATGCCATCGTCACTGGCGCTGTTCTCGTTTGAACTCGTGTTCATGCGCTCGTCACCTGGACATCAACGCCGATCTGCAATTAAAATCAAGAATCCGGCGGCCGCGCTTATGAGTTCGCGACCGCCGGATCAATGTCTCTATCAGAATGAATCGGTAACCAGCCGATTCCTTCAACCCAAACAACCAAACCTCCCCCGCCTGA
>CAYXDZ010000644.1:0-2009 GCA_964463815.1 uncultured Verrucomicrobiota bacterium
ATCGACATTGAGCGGTTACCGTGACGGGATTTCCAAGACGATCAGCTCCTCCGCGTTGGCTCCGAACGGGCCACGCACCAAGGGTTGGCCATCCGGCCCGATGACCAGCGAGCAACCGATGCACGGCCGGCCGGCCCACGGCCCGGCGGTGACCTGGCCGACGTTGCTGCAACCGGCGATGGTCACTCCGGTTTCCCGGCACACCGCCCCGTAGTTCTCCAGCCAGATGCGGCCATAAGGTTCGCGTTCGTTGTCATGCTCCGCCGGCACCGCCCACGCGCAGGGCGAAAGAATGATCCGCACACCCATCAACGCCAGCGAGCGGCTGATCACCTGACCGGGCGCAAACCCGTCCGCGCAGATCATCAATCCGATCCGGCCCAACGGTGTATCCACCGCGCCGAGCCGGTCGCCGGTGGCGTAGAGTTCACGGCCGAAATCCAGCTCGTGAATCTTGCGATGGTGGAGCAGCAATCGCCCCTCGGGATCGAGCAACACGGCGGCGTTGTAGAGTTTGTCATCCGCCCGCTCGACGATACCCGCGCAGACGAAGATGGGATGCCGCCGCGCCGCCGCGATCAATCGCTGACAGGATTCACCTTCCGGGATGGCGGTCGCCAGTTCACGCGCGGAAGGATGCGTCCAGCCGAAGTCGAGGCATTCGGGCAGCAGCACGACCTCCGCGCCGCGTGTGGCCGCCTCGCCGATGCATTGCTCCGCGCGAGCGAGATTGGCCGCCGGTTGACCCGGCTCGACGAGCATCTGCGCGAGGGCCAGTTTCATTCTGGAACCAGCATCTCTGCCTGGAAGAATTCCGATCCCGCAGGCAACAGCTCCGGCGCGAACTGAAGCACGCGCTTGAACGTGCGGTTCGTGCTGACCGGCGTCCACATGCCCGGAAGGCTTCCCGACTTCAGCAACCGCACGTCAAGGTCGGGCTCTACGGCCACACCGAGTTGGAACTGGTTGCCTTGAAAGCTTGTAGATAGAAACGCAGGAACTTGGAGAACAACGCCCCCATCTGGGCCAATCGCTGCAAGTCCCAACCGTCGGATTCCCTGAACCTCCTGAAAAGTTCCGGCCAGCGTCACCGTTCCATCTGCCGCAATCGAGGCGCAGTAGAGTCCAACTCCCGCAGTTCCCGCCGGACTGATGGCCGCGTCGAAGGATGAATCGAGCGACCCATCTTCATGAATACGTGCGGCATAAGCGCGAGGCACGCCGTCATAGGTCAAGAAGTGTCCCACAAGGAGCAGGCGGCCATCGGATATGCGATACAACCGGAACACCCAGTTGTCCGGTCCGGTTCCCGGATCGAATGAGGTATCGAGACTGCCATCCGAGTTGAGACGGGCGAGGTTGTTTCGCGCCACGCCGTTTACGGTCGAGAATACCCCGCCAATGACAATCCTGCCGTCCGGTTGCACCAGAAGTCCGGTGATGAATTCGGTGTTGTTGCCGAGCGTGACGAAAAATTCCGGATCGCGCTGGCCGGTAGAAGACAACCGGAAGATTGAATTGGTTTCACCATGGCCAGCAACGAGGACGCCCTCCGGGGACTGAAATGCACCGTGTTTAAAAAAGCTCGCATATTGGGGAATGCCGGTGACTGGATCGAACGTTTCATCAAGCTCCCCCGTGTTTTTCAGAATTGCCACTCCCCGGCGGGGCACGCCGTTGAATGAATCAAAGAGTCCACCCGCCAATATTCTTCCATCCGGGAGGATTTCGATGCGCTCAACTAATTCGTTAAATCCCGTGCCCGTCGCGAAGTTAGGGTCAAGGGATCCGTCAACCGAGAGGCGGGCGATTCGGCCAACCGCAATACCACTGTAAGCTGTGAAATCACCGGCAACCAGTAGTCGCCCCTGCCCATCCTCAATGATGGAGAACACCGCGTTGTTGGGTCCTATCGCTGAGTAGAAGCCAGGATCCACGTCGCCACTTGAGAGCAACCTGACGAAGTTTGTGACCTCCAAACCATTGACGCCGGTAAATGATCCTCCTAT
>CAYXDZ010000645.1:0-1998 GCA_964463815.1 uncultured Verrucomicrobiota bacterium
CACCGTTGGACGGGTTGCGGGTAAAGGCGACGCCGGAACCGGAGGTCTCGCCGGTGTTGCCGAACACCATCGCCTGCACGTTGACGGCGGTGCCCCACTCGGTGGGGATGTTGTACTTGGCGCGATACACTTTGGCGCGGTCATTCATCCAGGAGCCGAACACGGCCCCGGCGGCACCACGAAGCTGGTCCCACGGATTGTTCGGGAACACCTTGCCGGTGCGCTCCTTGACCAGGGCCTTGAAGCGCTTGACGAGTTCCTGCTGGTCCTCGGCGGTGAGCTTGGAATCCTCGATGTCGCCGTGATATTTCTCGTGCTTGAAGCCCTCGATCACGGTCTCGAACGGTTCGTGGTCCTCGCCCTCGCGCTTCTGTACGCCGAGTACCACGTCGCCATACATCTGGATGAAGCGACGGTAGCAATCCCAGGCGAAACGCTCATTGCCCGTGGCCTTCACGAGTGCGACCACGGTCTGGTCGTTCAAGCCAAGGTTCAAAATCGTGTCCATCATGCCGGGCATGGAATCGCGCGCGCCGGAGCGGACCGCGACGAGCAGCGGCATGCCGGAGGTGGCACCGAACTTCGTGCCCATGATCTTCTCCATGTTTGTGACGCCGGCCTCCATCTGGCTCTGCAGCTCCTTTGGGTAAGTGCGCCGGTTCACGTAGTAATACGTGCAGACCTCGGTGGTGATGGTGAAACCGGGAGGCACCGGCAGGCCGATGCGGGTCATTTCGGCGAGGTTGGCACCCTTGCCGCCGAGGAGAGCCTTCATGCTGCCGTCGCCGTCAGCCTTTTTGTTGCCCCAAGTGTAAACGTACTTCGTAGTCTTAGCCATGTGTCGTGTGCGTGATGAGTGATGCGTGTTCCTGAAGCCGCCCGGAAGTGCCCGGTGCCGCGAAAAACGAGGCGCGAAACTAGCAAAGGCCGGGGGCGAGTCAACGGCCGAGTTGTTTTCTCAAAGTCCAAAGCCGTCCAAGGCTAACAGGATGCGACGACTGGGTCCACGTTCGCGGCACCCAAATGCCGGCTCAACCAGTGACTCCAGGCAGCGCCCCCGGCCGGCACCTTTCAGGGCTGCTGCTGTCTGGTTTTAATCCAACTGATAACGAGTGGAGACATTTACCAGAAGGCCGGATCATGGTCGAAACGCCACGGCCGACAAAGGGGGAAGCTGGCCAATGACAGGGACTTTCAAGGGGTTCTAAACAAAGTCTCTGCTGACGTCTGACTAGTGGATGCGTTTGGCTCTGGCCGTGCTAGCTCCCCGTCCGCCACACTATGAACACCGCCGTTAACTTCACCCGGGTCATTGCTGCCAGCACTTTCCTTGGGTTGATCCTCCACGCCGTCCCTGCCTCCGCAGCCGATCCGGCGCAGATTCCCACGATCTGTGTCTCCAGCGTCGATGCGAACAATCTGGTGGTGGTGGCCCACATTCGTTCGGGCTTCAGCACGGTCGTGCTCGAGACCCGGCCCGAGGCCGGCAGCGGCAACTGGTCGGCGCATGTGTCCGGCGCGGTGGATGGCCGCGAGGGCATGGTGGTGTTCTCGGCACCCAATCCGGGGCTGAATGCGTTTTACCGAATCCGCGCGGGCAACGAGGGTACGCCGCCGCCGGCCGCCTACACCGGAGCGGCGCACTTCACGGTCACCTACGGCCTCAGTTCCTGTCTCTTCACGGAAGACGAACGCATCGGCCACGTGTTGAACCGTCTCGCGTATGGCCCCAGCGAATACGATCTCCAACAGATTGCCGCCGTCGGCCTGGACGCCTGGATTGACCAGCAGTTGAACCCAACAACGATTGAGGAAGCGGACAACACCGCGTTGAACAACCGTCTGGCCGAGCTGTTTTACACTTTTCAACCAGCCGATGAGACGAAGCTGGTGCGAACAGGTGATACGGTGCGCTACTTCAAGGGCACCAGCGAACCGCCGGCCACCTGGCGCAACCTGGCGTTCGATGACAGCGCGTGGTTGAGCGGTCCGTCGGGC
>CAYXDZ010000646.1:0-1997 GCA_964463815.1 uncultured Verrucomicrobiota bacterium
AGAGTTGTTCCTTGGGCAGATACTTCTTGCCGCCGAAGGCGATCCGCCGGATGTCGAATTTCTCGTTCACCGGCTCGATGACCCGGGTGTAATCGGACGACAGCGCGGCATCCTCGACGCGGCGGGTGAACAGGTGGACGTGGGTGACTTCCGGCCGGCGGCTGAGCGCCTTGGCCAGTTCCATGACATAGGCGATCTGACCGCCGTTGTCCGCGTCGCGGCCGATTTCGAGGTTTCCGGCCCGGAAGAGGCCGTGCAGGCTGTAGAGGTGGATGCGCATAGTGCTTTATCCGGGCCGCTGCCGTCCTCACGGCGCAAGCGTGAGGGTTGTCGCGATGAAAATCCCTGGGTCGCGACCCGTGAGGCCGGATCATAGCCGGGCATTGAGATCAGCCCAAACATTAAAATCCGCCTTCGTCCGTCTGGAGCGGCTTGGGCCAGACAACCTTATTCCATCAATCGCCCCCGCTACTGCCTTGCCGCCTTAACTAAATGGTTTCCTTGCGCTGGTCCCGGTGGTAGCTTGCGCCCCCGTCGAACCGTCGTTTCAGCCATCGAATTTAAGATCTATGTCGAACCAAGCAGCAAGCAACGCCGCGCCGGCCGCCGGCACCGCCACCAAGCCGAAGTACCCGGGCATCCACGTGACCTGCAACGGCAACCAGCTCGTGACCAAATACGTCGAAACCCGGATCACCGACGGCGGCATTTTCTACCCGATCACGCCCTCGACCGAGGGCGGCGAGATTTACCAGCAATCGTACGCGCAGGGTGAGTTGAACGTGTTCGGCGGCTCGAAGATCGCCGTCGAGTGCGAGGGCGAGCACGCGGCGCAGGGCGGGGCGACGGCGTTCGCCGTGAGCGGCAAGCGCGCGGTCAACTTCACCTCCGGCCAGGGCATCGTGTACGCGATGGAGCAGTACTACCACGCGCCCGGCAAGTTCTCGACGATGGTCCTCGAAGTCGGCGCCCGCGCGCTGACCAAGCACGCGCTGAACGTGCACTGCGGCCACGACGACTTCTACGCCGCGCTCGACACCGGCTGGACGATGATGATGGGCAAGGACGCCCAGCAGGCCGCGGATCAGGCGATCATCATGCGCAAGGTCAATGAACTGGCGCTCAACCCGGGCATGAACATCCAGGACGGCATGCTCACCACGCACTCGGAGCGCACGTATCTGGTGCCCGAGGCGGAACTGCTGCGCGAATACCTCGGTGCCCCGGACGAAATGATCGACTGCCCGACGCCGGCTCAGCGCGAGTTGTTCGGCCCGAAGCGCCGCCGCGTGCCGGAAATGATGGACCTGAAGAATCCGCTGCTGCTCGGCCCCGTGCAGAACCAGGAACATCACATGAACGGCGTAGTCGCCCGCCGCAACAATTTCAACGAACCAATCCTCAAGTTCATCGAGGAGGCCTACGTGGAATTCGGCAAGCTGACCGGCCGCAAATACGGCGTGCTTTCCCAATACAAGTGCGACGACGCGGACACGGTCTTCGTCTCGCTCGGTTGCGCGGCCGAGAACGTCGAGGAAGCCTGCGATTACCTGCGCGATCAGCGCAACGCCAAGGTCGGCTCCATTCACGTCAACGTCATCCGGCCCTTCCCCGAGGCCGCGATCATCAACGCCCTGCGCGGCAAGAAGAACGTCATCATCATCGAGCGCACCGACGAAGGCCTGGCGGGTGACAACCCGCTCGCGCGCGACATCCGCACCGCGCTGGGCAAGGCGCTCGAAGCACATCTTTACCAGGGCCGGGTGCCGGCGATGAAGCCCGAGGAAATGCCGCGCCTGTTTCGGGGCGCTTACGGCATCGGCTCGCGCGATTTCCGGCCGGAGCACACGCTCGGCGCGTACGAGTTCGCCATCGGCCAGACGAAACGCAAGGACGGCAAAGGCTCGGCGGACGGCGAGACGTTCTTCGTGCTCGGCGTCGATCATCCCTACGCGGTGATCTCCAAGGACACGCCGTCGTTGTTGCCCGAAGGCGCG
>CAYXDZ010000647.1:0-1994 GCA_964463815.1 uncultured Verrucomicrobiota bacterium
CGCAGTCTGGACACACTGAACCCGCTCACCGGTGGCTGGGTGGTGGACGTGCGAGGCGACCTCGCCGGTGAAGTGGCGCTGGAATCCCGCTGGGTGGCCTTCGCGGTCTGGCAGGTGGCGATCCTCTGTGGTGTGCCCCGCGGCCGGGTCACGCTGTCGGCGGGCGACTTTCCCGCGGACTGGCCGGCCCCCGCTTACGTGCCGTCACGACTGCGGGAGAAGCAGCTCTTCCGGTGTGAGCTGGCCTGGTCGGGGCCGGGACCGTGGATGGACGACACGGAAGCGGCCAAGCCAAACGATCTGGCGCTCGCCACGGCCTACGAGATTCTCAAGATCGTGGATGGCTGGCCGCATTATCAGTTTTCGGCGGACGACACCCACCGGTTCAACCTGTTCTTTCCGCTGACCACCTGACCGGCCGCACCGGGTTTGATCCCAGTTGTGGGAATTGAGGATTGATTGACCTTCCCGCGCGATTGGTCTGTCATCGGGACATCACCGGCAAGCAACCAAAAACTCTTTCACCACATGAAGCCATCGCCAAAACTTTCCCGCCGCTCCGCCCTGAAAACCCTCGCCGGCACGGCCGCTATCACCGCCACCGCCGCCAGCCTGCACACCCGCCTTGGCGCGGAGGACACGGCCGCAGGCGGCAAGGGCAAAGTCAATCACTCCGTCTGCAAGTGGTGCTACCCCGACATCTCACTTGATGCGCTCTGCACCGCCGGCAAGGCATTTGGTTTGAAGTCGGTTGAACTGCTCTCGCTCGACGAGATCCCGACCGTCCAAAAGCACGGGCTCACGTGCGCCATGGTCAGCGGCATTCCCGGCGGCATCGGCCGGGGGCTCAACCGGCTCGAAAATCACGACACCATTCTCCAGTGGTTCGAGCAGGCCGCACCCAAGGCCGCCGACCTCGGTACGCGGCAGATCATTTGTTTCTCCGGTGACCGCAAAGGCCTCGACGACGAGAAGGGCATTGAGAACTGCGCCCTCGGCATCAAGCGCCTGCTCCCCATCGCCGAGAAGCACAACATCACGCTCGTGATGGAACTGCTCAACAGTCGGGTGAACCATCCGGATTACCAGTGCGATCTCTCGAAGTGGGGCGTCGCGCTCTGCGAGGCGGTCCGCTCCGAGCACTTCAAGCTGCTCTACGACATCTATCACATGCAGATCATGGAGGGCGACCTGATCGCCACCATCAAGAGGCATCATAAATGGTTCGCGCACTACCACACCGGCGGCGTGCCCGGCCGCAACGAGATCGACGACTCGCAGGAGATTTTCTACCCGGCCGTGGTGAAGGCGATCGTGGCGACGGGCTTCAAAGGCTTCATCGCGCAGGAATTCATTCCCAAACGCGCGGACAAGATCGCGTCGCTCCGCCAGGGTGTGCAGATTTGTGATGTGTAGTCGGTCCGGGTAGGAGCCGACGTGAGGAGGCTCCGATGTGGCCGCTGCGGACAGGAATGTCCGCGCCTCTCAAAGCTGCCGTGCCATCACGTAATCATCCATCACAAACCCGCCGCCGATGTCGGCCACCACGGACTCGCGGATGACGAAGCCGTTCTTCTCGTAAGCGGCGATGGCTTTCGTGTTCCGTCGGTTCACCGTGAGCATCAAGGACGTGCAACCCAGCGCGCGGGCGGCGTTCATGACATGTTTCAACAGGCGGCTGCCGTGGCCGTGACGTTGGTGGTCGGGGTGGAGATAGAGCTTGTCCAGTTTGCGCTCCGCCGGGTTGCCAGTCGGGCTGTGCGCGGCGAAGCCAGCCGGTTTTCCGTTCACCAGCAAGCGCAGGAACACCGTCCCCTGCCCGGCTTGCCGCGCCAGTTCTTCGACCGCATACATCCGCGCCAGCATGTATTCGATCTGCTCTCGGGGGATGATGCCGGGATAGACCGCCCGCCAGATCGCGCCGGCCAGCGTGGCGATTACCGGCAGGTCTTCCTCCCGGGCGATGCGGATCTCGAAACTGTCTGAGCCTTTCA
>CAYXDZ010000648.1:0-1993 GCA_964463815.1 uncultured Verrucomicrobiota bacterium
AAGCACTGCCTCTACGAGCACGCCTTGCGCTCGCCGTTGCTGATCCGTCATCCCGGTCTGGTGGAACCGGGTCGCGCCAGCGCGGCCATCGTCGAGACGGTCGATCTCTTCCCCACCCTCGTCGAACTCTGCGGCCTGCCCGCGCCGGAGGGACTCAACGGCCGCAGTCTCTTGCCGCAAATGCGTGATCCCGCCGCGCCAAGTGCGAAGCCCGCGGCCGCCTTCTGGACCGGTGGCCAACGCACCGTGCGGACGGATCGCTGGCGGCTGATTGTGGATCGGGCGGGGGAGCGCGTGGAATTGTTCGATTACCAGACCGATCCGGACGAAACCCGCAACCACGCCAGCGAACACCCCGAAGTCGTGCGTGAATTGCGCGCCTTGCTTGAGCCGCTACCGCAACCTTGAAATTCCACGCCTGAGCCCCCAACCCCGTTTGCCATGAGACTCCTTTCCGCCCTGTTGCTTGGATTGACTGCCGTGAATTGCGCGCCGTCCCTGGCCGCGGCGCCGCCGAACATCGTGTTCATCATCTCCGATGATCACGCGTGGACCGACTATGGTTTCATGGGACATCCGCAAATCCAGACGCCGCATCTGGACCGCCTCGCCGCCGAGAGCGCGTTGTTCCCCCGGGGGTACGTGCCAACCGCGTTGTGCCGGCCCGCGCTCGCTTCGCTGGCCAACGGCCTGTACGCACACCAGCACAAAATCAGCGGCAACGACCCGGCCATTCCCGCCGGAGTGAATCCCGGATCATCGCCCGGCTACGCCGCGTTGCGTGAAAAATTGATTGCGCAATTTGATCGCCACCCGTCGTTGGCAGAACTGCTGGGCGCGGCAGGCTATTTGAGCCATCAATCCGGCAAGTGGTGGGAAGGCAGTTTCGCGCGGGGCGGTTTCACGCACGGCATGACGCGTGGTTTTCCGGAACCCGGCGGCCGGCACGGCGATGACGGCCTGAAGATCGGCCGCGAAGGGATGGCTCCGGTGCTCGAGTTTATTGACCACGCGGTCGCGGAACAAAAGCCCTTCTTCGTCTGGTACGCGCCGTTCCTGCCGCACGATCCGCACACGCCGCCGGACCGGCTCTTCCGACAATACCAGGAACGGGGTGTCGCGTCCGATCACGTCGCGCGCTACTACGCGATGGTGGAGTGGTTCGATGAGACCTGCGGCGAGTTGCTCGGACATCTCGGGGCGCGCGGATTGGCCCACAACACTCTCGTCGTGTACATCGGCGACAACGGTTGGATTCAGCGGGAAGAAGGACCCGGTTTCGCGCCGCGCTCGAAACAATCGGCCAATGAAGGCGGCGTGCGACAGCCCACGATGTTCCGCTGGCCGGGCGTCATCCGACCGGGCAATCGTGGGGAACAACTCTGCTCCAGTGTGGACATTGTGCCGACGGCGCTTGCCGCGGCGGGAGTGACCGTTCCAGACCATCTTCCAGGCTTCAACTTGTTGCCGGTACTGAAATCCGGCGAACCCACCCCGCGTCGGGAAGTCTTCGGGGAAACGTTCGCGCATGACGTGGCGGACATCGATCAGCCCGAGGCCAGCCTGCTGTGCCGCTGGGTGATCGAGGACCGCTGGAAACTCCTGCTTACCTACGACGGCCGGCTCGGGCGTTACGCCCGACATCATCCGCGCACTGAAAAGCGTCCCCAGTTGTTCGATCTGCTGGCCGATCCGCACGAGAACCGGAACCTGGCCGCGCAACACCCCGAAGTCGTCGCCCGGCTCGCCGCGAAAATCCAGAACTGGTGGCCCGTCACCGCCCGCCAGGTCATCACCACCTGGACTGACGAACCGGCGGACTGGAAGTAGCCACTCCCCAACGTGGGTTGGCGCGTCCCGCCCGACCGTGCGGGCTGCGCATGCGAGATCAGGATGGCCTTGTTTCACGGCCGACTTGTTTCAAAGCGCGAAAAATTGGCTCTGTACATAACCGGTCTGAACCGCGAGTCGCTCTCAGATGCGCGCCAGCGTC
>CAYXDZ010000649.1:0-1991 GCA_964463815.1 uncultured Verrucomicrobiota bacterium
CCGCCGTTGACAATTCGCGCCCCGTTTTTGAAGCTCCCATTCACGCCATGAGTTTCCTGCCCATCGTTGACCGTGAACTGCGCGTGGCGGCGCGGCGGCCGCGGACGTATTGGAGCCGGCTGGGCATCGCGTTCGTCGCCATCGCGGTCGGGGCGGTGTTGCTGGGTGTCTATTCGCTCGAACCGCAGGCGCAGATCGGCAAGACGCTGTTCTGGGCGTTGACCGGGCTCTCCTTCGTTTACTGCCTGTTCGCCGGCCGGCTCTCGACCGCCGACTCCATCAGCGAGGAGAAGCGGGAAGGCACGCTCGGCCTGCTTTTTCTGACCGACCTCAAAGGTTACGACATCGTGTTCGGCAAAGTTTTCGCCACTTCGCTGAACAGCTTCTACGGACTGCTCGCGGTGTTTCCGGTGCTGGCGTTGCCGTTGTTGCTCGGTGGCATGACGAACGGCGAGTTCGCGCGCATGGTGCTCGTGCTGGTGAACACCTTCCTGCTGTCGCTGGCGATTGGCATTTTTTGCTCAGCGCTCAGCCGGGACGCGCGACGGGCGTATGGGGGCAACTTGCTCATGTCGCTGCTGATCCTGGTGTTGGTACCGTGGCTGACGGCGTTCCTTTATGGGCGCTCTCAAGGCACGCCGCTGATGCAGAACCCGGTGCCCGAATTCTTTCTCGCCTCACCTATCCACGCCGCCTTCGCCGCCGAAGACACTCGGTACGGTTTTGCCGCGAAGTATTTTTGGGCATCGATCACCATCACTCAGGTCTGGATCTGGTTGTTGCTCGGCATCGCCTGCTGGGCCGTGCCGCGCACCTGGCAGGATCAACCGGCCGTCACGCGTGGCGCACGGTTTACTTGGCGCGGGTTCTGGCGCTGGCTGAGTTATGGCTCCGCCGCGAAGCAGAAGCCCTTTCGTAAGCGACTGCTCGATGTGAACGGCTTTTACTGGCTGACCGCCCGCGCCCGGCTCAAGCCGCTGCACGTCTGGCTGCTGATCTTGGGTGCAGCGGCGTGGTGGCTGGCCGGTTGGTGGCTCACGGACGATCAGGTGTGGTTCGATGCTTCGATTGGCATCACGCTCGCGTTCATACTGAACTCCGCGATCAAGCTGTGGATCGCCATGGAGGCGGGCCAGCAACTCGCGGAGGACCGGCGGGCCGGTTCGCTGGAGTTGATCCTCTCCACGCAGTTGACCATCCGGGACATTCTCAAGGGGCAGTTCCTCGCCCTGCGCCGTCAGTTTCTCGGGCCGCTGCTCGCAATCATCTTGATCGAGATCGGCTTCATGGTGATGTCGCTGCGGTACGAATACGCCACCCAAACGCTTTATCTCTGGCTGGCCGGCATCTTCATGCTGCTCGCCGACAGCGTGGCCCTCGCGTTGACCGCGATGGCCACCGCGCTCGTCGCGAAGAACCAGCAGCAAATGATCACCCGGACGATCAACCGCATTCTGGTGCTGCCGTGGCTGGCCTTCGCCGTCATCAGCGTGCTGGCCAAGCTGTGGATTTCGCTGGGCAGCAACACGGTCGAGACGCTGCCGTGGCAGTTCACCCTGGGCCTCTGGTTCGTGCTCGGGCTGATAACGGACCTGGTGTTTGGCTTTCGCTCGTGGCGGCGGCTGGGGCAGTTCCGGCAACTCGCCGCGGAACGATTCGATGCCCCCGTCGCTCGCACCCGCTGGCGGTTCCTGCCGGTCCGCGGCGCTGCCACCACGTCGAGTGAGGTGGCGACGCCCGAGCAACTGGTGGCGCGGAAGATTCGCCGCCGTCGGCTGGCCTTCGCAGCGGCCACCGCGCTCGTGTTGCTGGGCGTTGCCGGCGGCTACGTGTACCGCCAGTTGAATCCCAAACCGCCCGAAGCGATTACCATCAAGCTCGCTGCAACCGAGACATTGGAGCAACTCCGCATATTTCCCAGTGACATTGCGGGCGGCTTTTTCCTCGTGATGCCGGACCATTCCCTCTGGCATTGGGGCTTGGGACTGCCG
>CAYXDZ010000650.1:0-1985 GCA_964463815.1 uncultured Verrucomicrobiota bacterium
GAGGTCCGCTTCGCCCGTGATCACGTAATCAGCCAGGCGCACGATCTCCTGTTGCTCGGTTTCATAGCTGACCTCGGGGCCGCCGAGGATGACCGTAAGGTCGGGCCGCAAACGTTTGAGCGCGGCGACCAGTTCGGTGGTTTCGGCGACGTTCCAGATGTAAACGCCCATGCCGACAATTTTCGGCTCACGGGCGAGGAGGACTTCCGCGATGTCGAGCGGGCGCTGGTTGATGTCGAACTCGACCAGACACGCGCGCGGCTGGAGTTCGCCCAGATTGGCCAGCAGGTAGCGCAGGCCAAAGGCGGCGTGGATGAACTTCGCGTTGAGCGTGCTGAGAACGATGTCCGGCATCGGGCGACAGGTTGCCCGGCCGGCGGTCCTTGCGCCAGAGCGGACTTGTGGCCGGAGGGGGTTCGGCCGAATCCATCTTGCGCTTGCTCCGTCCAGGCCCCGCTCGTATCGTCTCGACCATGAAAGCGTTCCGCCCTCTTCTCGCCGGCTTGCTGTTGATCGCCGGGCTGCCTTCCACCGCGCTCGCCCAGGCCAGTTACGGGGCGGAGGCTTACGCGCAACGCCAGCAGGAGGAGGAACGCTGGCGGCGGATGAGCGCGCAGATGGAGGAATTGCTCAACAAGCAGGAAGACATGCGCCGGCGCATCACGACGTTGGAAGAGGAAAACCGCGCGCTGCGGTCCGAGGTGACCCGGGCCGGAAATTCAGGCGTTTCGCCGGAGGAATTTCAGCGCGTCACCAAACAGCTCACGGACAAGTTGAAGGAAGTGGATGACAAGCGCGTGGCGGACAACAAGGCGGTGCTGGAGGAGGTGAAGCGCTTGGTTCGGGACCTGAAACCGACCACGACCGCCCCGGCTCCAAGTGTTCCCCGGGCTTCCGATCCCCTGCCGGCGACGCAGGAGGGCTACACGCACGTGATGCAGGAGGGGCAGACCATTTCGGCGGTGGTGCAGGCGTTCCGTGCGCAGGGGGTGAATACTTCCGTGGATGCCATTCTCAAGGCCAACCCCAAGATCGATCCCCGGCGGCTCAGGGTCGGTCAGGAAATCTTCATCCCGAAGCCGAAGTAACCCTTCCCGGTTCAACCAGCATTTCACGTGACCCCACCCAGCCTCAAGCTGCTGCGACGATTGCACCTTTACCTGGGGGTGTTCTTCACGCCGTTGCTCGTCTTCTACATCGCCACCGGCTGGTATCAAACCGTGAACATCGACCGCCGGAAAGGGATCGGTGAAGCGGAGGGAATCGTGGACAAAATGGTGTCGGTACACGTGGACCAGGTGTATCCCACCGAGACCGCCGTGGGGTGGAATCCCTTGCCGTTCAGGGTGTTGGTAGTCGCGATGTCTTTGGCCTTGCTGGTGACGATCGCCTTGGGCATGGTCTTGGCATTCCGCTCCACCGCCCGCCGATGGCCTGTCTGGCTGTCACTGGGAGTCGGCATCCTGTTGCCGCTGCTCCTGCTCTGGTTGGGACAGCGGTACGAATAAACCAATCTCGTCGTATGGTTGTTCAAATTGCCGCCGGGCTCATCGCCCTCATCCTCGCGCTGCTCGTGATCGTCCGCCTGATCCGGTATCGCATCACTTCGCGCTGGCTGTTGATCACCGTCTTGGGCGTGCCCGTGCGCTGGGTTTCACTGCGGAACATCCGTTACCTCACCGATCACTCACGGGAATCTTGGTACGAACCCTGGCCCAACACGCACGGAGCTAAGACGCGGGTGCTGTTCGTCCGCAAACGGCGGGGTTTGTTTCGCACGCTGCTCATCACTCCACAAAAGCGGTTTGTCTTCAAAGCCGAACTCGAGAAGGCGATCCGTGCGCTGGATCCCAAGGCGGATTTTCAAGAGACCCGGTTCTATGCCCGTGATCCGCAGACCAACGGCCTCCGGCATCGCACCGCTGGTTCGTAGCCGGCGGTGGGAGCTTGCGGGCGGGTCGCGGAAATCCTTTGCCAGCGCCCGG